>DASYDA010000001.1:0-2176 GCA_036499865.1 Dongiaceae bacterium
GCCGAAGATCATCGTCGCCGATGAATGCGTCTCCGCCCTCGACGTCTCCATCCAGGCGCAGATCCTGGATCTGCTGAAGGAGCTGCAGGACGAACTCGGCGTCGCTTATCTCTTCATCTCCCACGACATGGCGGTGGTCGAGCAGGTCAGCCATCGGGTCGCCGTCATGTATCTCGGGCAGATCGTGGAGACCGGCCCCGCGAAAGCCGTGCTCGGCGATCCTAGACATCCCTACACGAAGAAGCTTCTCTCCGCCGTGCCGATCCCGGATCCCACTCGCCGGCATTTCGAGCGGGAATCCCAGGAGGGCGAGGTGCCGAGCCCCTTCCGACCGGTCGGTTTCGCGCCCGATTTCGTGAAGCTGGTCGATATCGGCGGCGGCCATTGGGTGGCGGCGGAAGCCGCATAAACCGCCCAACAGCCTTGATTATTTGTTAATTTCCCCGGACTAGGTTGCCCAGGGGAGAATACGCATCATGCTCGACCGGGAATGGACCGACCAGGCTATCCGCAAGATCGAAGCCGATTTCACCCGTTCCGCCGACACCCATCTCGAGCGGCTGGATCTTCCGGGCCTGGGCAACATCACCCTCTATCTCAAGGATGAATCCACCCATCCCACCGGCAGCCTGAAGCACCGCCTCGCTCGCTCGCTGTTCCTTTATGGACTCTGCAACGGCTGGATCCATCGCGACAGCCTGGTGGTCGATGCCTCTTCGGGATCGACCGCGATCTCGGAGGCCTATTTTGCCCGGCTGCTCGGTCTCAAATTCACCGCGGTGATGCCGCGTTCCACCTCGCCGGAGAAGATCGCGCAGATCGAATTCTATGGCGGAAGCTGCCATCTGGTGGATCAGCCCGGCGCCGTCTATGCCGAGAGCGAGCGCCTGGCCCGCGAGGCCGGCGGCCATTACCTCGACCAGTTCACCTATGCCGAGCGCGCCACCGATTGGCGCGGCAACAACAACATCGCCGAAGCCATGTTCCAGCAGATGGCGCGCGAGGAGCATGCCTGCCCCAGTTGGGTGGTCTGCGGCGCCGGCACCGGCGGCACTTCCGCCACCATCGGCCGCTTCATCCGCTATCGCCAGTTCGAGACCCGGCTTTGCGTGGTCGATCCCGAACGCTCGGTCTTCTTCGATTTCTATCGCGGCGCGGAATGCGCGGCGGGTTCGGGCTCGCGCATCGAAGGCATCGGCCGGCCGCGGGTCGAGCCCTCCTTCATCCCCGATCTCATCGACCGCATGATCAAGGTCGCCGATGTGGCGAGCTTCGCCGCCATGCGCCTGCTCTCCGAGCTGATCGGGCGACGGGTCGGCGGCTCCACCGGCACCAATCTCATGGGCGCGTTGCAGCTCGCCGCCGAAATGCAGGCCGCCGGCCGCAGTGGCTCCATCGTCACGCTGATCTGCGACAGCGGCCGGCGCTACGAACATTCCTATTTCAACGATGCCTGGCTTGCCGAGAACGGTTTCGACATCGCCCCCTGGACACGCAAGCTGCGCGACTTCCTGGAACGCGGAAGCTGGGATCCCGGCCTCGCCCAACCTCACCACGAGAGACAATGATATGTGCCGTTGGCTCACTTACTTCGGCGAACCGATCTATCTCGACAAGGTGCTGTTCGAACCCCGGAACTCCCTGATCAACCAGAGCCTCCATGCGCGCCATTCCCATGTCACCACCAACGGCGACGGCTTCGGCGTCGGCTGGTATGGCGAGCGCGGCGTGCCCGGCGTCTATCGCGACATCCTGCCGGCCTGGAACGACGCCAATCTCAAGAGCCTCTCGCATCAGATCCGCTCCGGCCTCTTCCTCGCCCATGTCCGCGCTTCGACGGGCACGGCGACCGCGCGGTCCAACTGCCATCCCTTCGCCCATGGTCAGTGGCTATTCATGCATAACGGCCAGATCGGCGGTTATGACCGCCTGCGCCGCAAGCTCGAAGCCATGATCGACGACCGCGTCTATCAACACCGTCTCGGCACCACCGACAGCGAATTGCTGTTCTATCTGCTGTTCGGCGAGGGCCTGGAAAACGATCCGCTGGAAGCGCTCTCCCGCAGCGTCGCCCGCATCAATGCCGAACGCGACGCCCTGGGCGCCGAAGCTCCTTTCCGCCTCACCGCCACTTTGACCGATGGCGAACGCGTCTACGCCATCCGCTACTCCACCG
>DASYDA010000002.1:0-3331 GCA_036499865.1 Dongiaceae bacterium
CGCGGCGAACTGTTTGTCGTCGAGATAATACGGATCGGTGATGCCGAGTTCCGGATTGTGCTTCATCAGATAAAGCGCCGCATCGGCGATATAGATCGGTCCGCCATAGGCTTCGACCCGGCCCTTGTTGGATTTGCCGTCGGGAAGGTTCTGTTCCTTGAAGACCACGTCCCAGGATTTCGGCGCATCCTTGAAGACATTGGCGTTGTACATGAGCACGTTCGGGCCCCATTGATAGGAAGCGCCGTAATGCTTGCCGTCCACCGTGTGCCACGGCGCGTTCTGCAGCCGGGGATCGATGGTGGAATAGCTGGGAATGAGCGCGGTGTTGATCTCCTGCACCGTGCCGCCGCGGATGAGGCGCATGGTGGCATCGCCGGACGCGGTCACCAGATCGTAGCCGCCGGCATTCATCAGGCTGACCATTTCATCCGAGGTGCCGGCGATCTTCACCGAAACCTTGCAGCCGGTCTGCTTTTCGAAGCCGGATACCCAGTCGTAGCTCTTGTCGTCCTGGCCGCTCTCGATATAGCCGGCCCAGGCGATGATCGAGACGGCGCCTTCGCCCGGCCCGACCTTCTGCATCATATCGGCGCCTGCGATCGATGGTGCCGCCGAAGCGCCGATAACCGCCGCTGCGGCGGCCATCAGGATCAGCTTGGTGGAAGGAATCATCTCTCGTCTCCCCGTCTATAAACGTTTCCAGTTTCGAATTAAATCAACTGGACCAGACGGTAGCCGGGCGCAGGGGCTTTGTAAAACCCCCCTTTGGGGAGTGTTAATTCCGGAAGCGGAAGTCAGATTTTGGCTGCTACCGGCGAATCCATGAAGGCATGAAAGGATTTTTCCACGGTTTCCCGCCGGATATCCCGGGCGATGAAGACGATGCGGGAATGCCGATCCTGATCCGGCCAGGCGGGCAGTGCGACCGGCGGATGGAAGAGGTGCTGCACGCCATGAATGGCGACCGGCACGTCCTCGCCGGCGACGTTCAGGATGCCCTTGATCCGGAGCAGATTCTCGCCATGGCTGGTGATCAGCATCTCGATCCAATCGACGAACAGGCCCCAGTCGATCGGTCGGTCCCAATCCAGGGCGAAGGCCGAGATCCGCGTATCGTGGCGGTTGACGTCATGCGGGTCCTGGTCGGGATGGGCGGGATCATGGTGATGATGGGCATGACCGTGGTCATGTTCATGACCGGCGGCATCCGCATAGGCCTCGGTCTTCAGCCAGCGGCGGACATCGAGGCTCTTGGTCTCGGGGTTGTAGAGGCCGGCATCGAGCAGGCGCGAGGGCGAGATGCGCCCGTGATCGACGGGAACGACCGGCGCCGCCGGATTGAGCTTATGCAGGCGGTCGGTCAAAGCGGCGATATCGGATTTCGTCGCGAGATCGCTTTTGGTGAGCAGCAGGCGGTCGGCGACCGCGGCCTGCTTCACGGATTCCATTTGCCGGTCGAGTTGCGCCATGCCGTTGACGGCGTCGATTGTGGTGACCACGCCGTCGAGGCGGAAGACCGCGACGACCAGCGGGTCCTGCATCAGCGTATGCAGCACCGGCGCGGGATCGGCGAGGCCCGTGGTTTCGATGACGACGCGGCGGAATTCCGGGATCTCGCCATTGCGGCGGCGCAGGAACAGACGCCGCATTGTGTCGATGAGGTCGCCGCGCACCGTGCAGCAGAGACAGCCGCTGGAGAGCAGGACCGTGTTGTCGTCGTTGGAAGTTTCCACGAGCACATGGTCGAGGCCGACCTCGCCGAACTCGTTGATGATGACGGCGGCGTCGGAGAGTTCCGGCTGGGTCAGCAGATGCTTCAGCAGCGTCGTCTTGCCGGAGCCGAGGAATCCGGTGATGACGGTGACCGGGATGCGCTCCGCCGGTGCCCCGGGGGGACTGCCGGGGGGTGGGCTCATCTCGCCGCTCATGTGATGCCGTTATAGCCGGCGGCGGCACGCTTGAAGCCGTGCATGAGGAAGAGCGTCAGGCTGAGGAGCAGCAGCGCGCCGCCCTGATGGGCGGCCGCCAGCGGCAGCGGCACCAGCAGGCGCAAGGTCAGGATGCCGAGCGTCACCTGGATGACGAGGCCGAGCCCCACCAGCAGGATCCGGGCTCGCAGGACCCCCGCCAGATCGGGGCTGGTGGCGCGGATCGCCAGCGCGATCACGGTCAAGGTCACGAGGCCGGCGCCGATGCGGTGCAGGAACTGCGCGCAGCCGGGATTCTCCGTGATGTTGACCCACCAGGGCGACATCGACCAGAGGTCGGGCGCGATCCAGGCGCCGTTCATGAAGGGAAAGTCGTTATAGACGAGCCCGCCATGCAAGCCGGCGACGAGGCCGCCCAAGGCCATTTCGCAGAAGATCAGCACGACGAGGAGCCGCGTGTTGTTGGCCGCGCCGCGAATCCGCCCGCGATGGCCGGCGATGCGGTCCGGCTGCAGCAGGTCGAAGGCCGACCAGAGGATCAGCGCATAGATGAACACGGCCATGATGAGGTGGAGGACCAGGCGGTACTGGCTGACCGAATCCCGGTCTTCGAAACCGCTTGAGACCATGTACCAGCCGAGGAAACCCTCCAGCGCGCCGAGCGCGAAGATCGCCGCCAGGCGCGGGGCCCCCACGCGAGATCCTGAACCGCGGCGCAGATAGCCGCGGAACAGGAACCAAAGGAAGGGCACCAGGAAGACGAGACCGATGATGCGGTCCCAGAGCCGGTGGCTGTATTCCCACCAGAAAATGTTTTGGAACCCCGGCAGGGTCATGCCGGCATTGATGTGCTTGTACTGGGCGATCTGCTGGTAGAGGCCGAAGATGCGATTCCACTCGGCCGTGCTGGTCGGCGGCAGCGTGCCCATCAAGGGCTTCCATTCCATGATCGACAGGCCGCTTCCCGAGAGCCGGGTGATGCCGCCCAGGATCACCGTGGCGAAGATCATCAGACCCACGGACAGCAGCCAGACACCGACGGCGCGGTCGCGCCCGCGTGCGGTGAGCGGGCGCCGACGAAGCGAGAAGGATGTCGCGGTATAGGTCATGGCGGGCCGAACATAGCCGGATTTCGTAACGATTCCAGCCCCGTTCGCTGCGGCGAAATGCGGGGCAACGGGCGGAATATCCTTGGGGCAATATCCTTAAGGGCGGCGGCGGTATTTTTCCGGCAACAGGGCCTCGACCGGCCGGCTCGCCGGACCCGGTTCGCCCGGCAGCAGCACCGCGGCACCGGGGGCGAAATCGTTCAGCATTTCCCGGCAGATGCCGCAGGGCGAGACGATCTGTGGTTCGCGATGCTCTTCCCGGGGCCTTGGATGGCGCACCGAAACGATGGC
>DASYDA010000003.1:0-5165 GCA_036499865.1 Dongiaceae bacterium
GGTGACGCGCAAGGTGGTGGAACCCTATGCCGAAGCGCGCTCCAATCACTACGTGATCTGCGAACTGGCGAAGCGGCTCGGCTGCAGGCATCGCGGTTTCGCGATGACCGAATGGGAACTCATCGAGGACATGCTGCGGAAGTCCGGCTGGCCGGGCGCCGATGCGATGTATGACGCGCATTGGCACGATTGCATGCCCAAATTCGAGACCACGCATTTCCTCGACGGTTTCGGCCATGCGGACGGCAAGTTCCATTTCCGCGCGGATTGGCGCAGCCTCGGTGCGGACACGGCGGGGCTATCGGAATTTCCGGACTTTTCCCCGGTCATCGACGCGGCGACGGATGAATTGCCGTTTCGCCTGGTGGCGGCACCGGCGCGGCAGTTCTTGAACTCGACCTTCACCGAGACGCCGACCTCGCGCCAGCGCGAGAAGCGACCGACCTTACTGCTGCATCCGGCGGATGCCGGGAAGCTGGGCATCGGCAACGGGGATCCCGTCCGGGTCGGCAATCGCCAGGCGACGATCTCGCTCCATGCCCGGCTGTTCGACGGCGTCCTGCCAGGCGTCGTCGTTATCGAAAGCATATGGCCGAACGCCGCCTTTCCGGGCGGCTTGGGCGTCAACGCCCTGACCAGCGCCGAGCCCGGCAAGCCTGGCGGTGGCGCGGTGTTTCATGATACCGCCGTGTGGATCGGGTCGGGCGCGACCATCCAGTAATCCGATTCCGGCCGCCGATCAGGGGAAGATTCAGTTAGGGGAAGCATGAGCGGAAAACCGCATATCATCGTCGTGGGCAACGAGAAGGGCGGATCGGGGAAGTCCACCGTGGCGATGCACGTCCTCGTTGCTTTGTTGGCCGAGGGCTATTCGGTGGGGTCGATCGACATCGATGCCCGGCAGGGTACGCTCTCGCGCTATGTCGAGAACCGCCGCAATACGTCGGAGGATTTGGAGACGCCGCTGCCGATGTCCGAGCATATGGCCATCGCACGCAGCAGGGCTCGAGATATCGCGGTGGCGGCGAAGGAAGAAGCGGAAGCGCTGGATGCGGCGCTGAACGGGTTGAGAAACAAGAACTTCATCATCATCGACACGCCCGGCAGCGACAATCCCTTGTCGCGGCTCGTCCATGCCCTTGCCAATACGCTGGTGACCCCGCTCAATGATAGCTTTCTGGACTTAGACCTCCTGGGCCGCCTCGATCGAACCGCCAAGCGGGTCACGCGGCCCAGTGTCTATGCCGAAATGGTCTGGGAGCAGCGGAAAAACCGTGCCGCCGCCGGCGGCAAGCCGATGGATTGGGTGGTCCTGCGCAACCGGCTGACCACGCTTGACGCCCGCAACAAGCGGGAGATGTCACGCCTGCTGGGCGAATTGGCGAAGCGCATCGGATTCCGCGTGGTGCCTGGCTTCACCGAAAGGGTTATCTTCCGCGAGCTCTTTCCCAGGGGGCTCACCTTATTGGACCTTCCGCGTGCGGATACCGGTGTCGAGCTCGCCATGTCGCATGTGGCGGCGCGCCAGGAGATCCGCGACCTGTTGGAAGCCCTGGATTTACGGGGAACTCTAAAGGCGTAACCGAGTTTTAGCGGAGTTGATGTACGTATTTGGCTGTGCCACTAATCCACAGCTTCAACCTTCCTAGCTCAGGAAAATCTCCATGCAAAAGCCCTTGCGCAAGGCCGTCTTCCCGGTGGGCGGTCTCGGCACGCGATTCCTCCCGGCCACCAAATCCATGCCGAAGGAGATGTTGACCGTCGTCGATAAGCCGCTCATCCAGTACGCGGTGGACGAAGCGAGGGCCGCCGGTATCGAGGAACTGATCTTCGTGACCGGGCGCGGCAAAGCTGCCCTCGAGGATCACTTCGACTACGCCTATGAACTGCATGACACTTTGAAGTCACGCGGCAAGACCAGCGATCTCAAGCTGGTCGAGAGCCTGCTGCTGAAACCCGGCAGCATCGCCTATACACGGCAACAGGAACCGCGCGGTCTTGGCCATGCGGTCTGGTGTGCACGCCACCTGATCGAGGGCGAGCCCTTCGCCGTCTTGCTGGCGGACGATCTGGTGCAGTCGCGGACGCCTTGCCTGAAGCAGATGGTGGACGAATACAACAAGACCGGCGGCAACCTGGTCGCGGTGATGGATGTGCCGCGGGAGCACACCAACCGCTACGGCATTCTGAAGACCGGGGCGGAAAAGGGGCAGAGCGTCGAGGTGAAGGGCCTGGTCGAGAAACCGAAGCCGGAAGAGGCACCCTCCACGCTTTCGATCATCGGCCGCTACATTCTGCAGCCGGAAATCATGGATCACCTGGCGGCCCAGGAAGTCGGCGCCGGCGGCGAGGTTCAATTGACCGACGCCATGGCGAAGATGATCGGAAAAAGCCCGTTCCATGGTTTCCGCTTCGAGGGCCGCCGTTTCGATTGCGGCGACAAGGCGGGATTCGTCGAGGCCAATATCGCCTTTGCGCTGGAGCACCCGGCGACCGGCAAGGCGGTCAAGGAAAGCGTGCTCGCTTTCGCGGCGAATCTAAAGGGCTGACCCGAGGCCCTATTGCCGGCGTCGATTTCCGCCTAGCATGGATTGTAAAATCCACGCTGGGAGGGGGCATGACGCCGGACGAATTCCGCCGCTACGGTTACAAGCTGATCGACTGGATCGCCGACTACCGCGAAGGCATCGCCGCGCGTCCGGTGATGGCGCAGGTGAAACCCGGCGCGGTCAAGGCCGCGCTGCCGAAGATGCCACCCGAGGAAGCGGAATCCTTCGAAGCCGTGTTCGGCGATCTCGAACGCGTCATCCTGCCGGGGATCTCGCATTTCCAGCATCCACGGTTCTTCGGCTATTTCCCGGCCAATGCCGATCTCGCTTCGGTGCTCGGCGATTATCTGAGCACCGGCCTCGGCGTGGTCGGCCTTGCTTGGCAATCGAGCCCTGCGCTGACCGAGCTCGAAGAGGTGACGGTCGATTGGATGCGCCAGATCATCGACCTCGGCGATGCCTGGCGCGGCGTCATCCAGGATACCGCTTCCACCAGCACCCTGGTGGCGCTGATCTGCGCCCGCGAACGCGCTTCAAACTACGCGCTCGCGGCTCAGGGATTGCAGGCGGGCGATCCGGCGCTGATCGTCTATGTGTCGGAACACGCGCACAGTTCGGTGGACAAGGCAGCGGCCTTGGCCGGCTTCGGGGCCGGGCATGTGCGGCATATCGCCATGGACGGTGAATTCGCCATGCGGCCGGAGGCGCTACGGGCGGCAATCGTGGCCGATCTGGCGGCGGGGATTCGGCCCTGCGCGGTGGTCGCCAGCATCGGCACCACCACGACCACGGCGATAGATCCGCTGAAGGAGATTGCGGCGATCGCGCAGGAATACGGACTTTGGCTGCATGTCGATGCGGCGATGGCGGGCTCCGCGATGATCCTTCCGGAATGCCGCTGGATGTTCGACGGAATCGAGGAAGCGGATTCCCTGGTGCTCAATCCGCATAAATGGCTGGGCGCGGTTTTCGATTGCTCGCTCTATTACGTGCGCGATTCCGAGCACCTCATCCGGGTGATGAGCACCAATCCCAGCTACCTGCAGTCCAATGTCGATGGCGCGGTCACGAATTTCCGCGACTGGGGCATCCCGCTCGGCCGGCGGTTTCGCGCGCTGAAGCTCTGGTGCCTGCTGCGCAGCAACGGTGTCAGTGGGTTGCAGGCGCGATTGCGCCGCGATCTTGGGAACGCGGAATGGCTCGCCGGCGAGGTGCGGGCAACAGCGGATTGGCGGGTCTTGGCGCCGGTCCACTTGCAGACCCTCTGCATCCGTCACGAACCATCCGGTCTGAGCGGCGAGGCGCTGGACAAGCATACGCTCGCCTGGGCCGATGCGGTGAACCGCTCCGGCGCGGCCTATTTGACGCCCGCGGTTCTCGCGGGCCGCTGGATGGTGCGAATCTCCATCGGCGCCATGACGACGGAACGGGAAGATCTCATCGCTCTATGGCAGGCGATACGAGAGGCGGCCGAAGCGTGAGCGCGCGGGTCCGGATCGGCATCGACCTCGGCGGCACCAAGATCGAGTTGCTGGCGCTGGACAATGCCGGGCGCGAGCTCATGCGCCACCGCGTCGCGACACCGCGCCACGACTATGCGGGCTCGATCCAAATCATGGCCGATCTCGTCGCGAAGGCGGAGCGCCAGACGGGCCATAACGGCACGGTGGGCGTGGCCATTCCGGGCTCGATCTCCGCCGTTACAGGGTTGATCAAGAACGCGAATTCCACCTGGCTCAACGGCAAGCCGCTCGACCGCGATCTTTCCGCCGCGATGAGCCGCGAGGTGCGCTGCGTCAACGATGCCAATTGCCTGGCGGTTTCCGAAGCCACCGACGGCGCGGGAGCCGGCGCCGCGGTGGTCTTCGCCGCCATCCTCGGCACCGGCTGCGGTGCCGGCATCGCCCTCAACGGGCGGGCGCATAACGGCCCCAACGGCAATGCCGGCGAATGGGGCCATAATCCTTTGCCTTGGCCGAAGGGTGGTGAATATCCCGGACCGGATTGCTATTGCGGGAAGCAAGGCTGCCTCGAAACCTGGATCTCGGGTACCGGCCTCGAAGATGATTACCAGCGGTCGGTTGGAACTCGTTTGAAGGGGCGCGAGATCCTGTCATTGAGCGCGGCGGGAGACGCCGCAGCGGAGGCGGCCGTGCGGCGCTACGAAGACCGGCTGGCGCGTGGTCTGGCCCATGTCGTCAATCTGCTCGATCCCGATGTCATCGTGCTCGGCGGCGGCATGTCGCGGATCGAGCGGCTTTACCCCGCGCTGATGTCGAAACTGCCTGGATATGTGTTCGGCAATGAATGCGCGACACCCATCCGGCCGGCGCTGCACGGCGATTCCAGCGGCATCCGCGGTGCCGCCTGGCTCTGGCCGAAGGGCGAAGATTAAGCGACCGCGACCGGCGCCGGACGCTCACGTGCGGTGAGGATATCGCCCAGGCCGGCGGCGAGGATGAGGGCGCCACCCAGCGCCTGCTGCCAGGAAATCGGGTCGCCGCTCAACAAGGCCGCCGTCAAGATACCGCTCAAGAGTTCCGTCATGAGGAGCATGCTGGTGCGCACCGGGCTGATCCGTCTTGCGCCCCAGAACAGCAATGCCTGCGAGGGTAT
>DASYDA010000004.1:0-3283 GCA_036499865.1 Dongiaceae bacterium
GTGCAATTGGTCGGCGACGATCTCTTCGTCACCAACCCGAAGCGCCTGGCGGACGGCATTTCCAAGGGCGTCGCCAATGCGATCCTGGTGAAGGTGAACCAGATCGGCAGCCTGAGCGAGACGCTGGAAGCCGTGGAAATGGCGCATAAGGCGGGTTATCGCGCGGTCATCTCGCATCGCTCCGGCGAAACCGAGGATTCCACCATTGCCGATATCGCCGTCGCCACCAATGCCGGGCAGATCAAGACCGGCTCGCTGTCGCGGTCCGATCGCAATGCCAAATACAACCAGCTGATCCGCATCGAAGAGCAGCTTGGGCCCTCGGCGCGCTATGCCGGCAAGGGCGTGTTTCGGCGCTGAAGGAAGATTTGGTAAGCCTTTGAATCGATTTCTGTTGCGACGGGAATCGGGATGTGATTCGATTCAATCATGGATTTACGCCGCGACATTAAGCGTCGACTCGTGCAAGTAGCCTGGCCAATGCTGGGTGCTTGTCTTGCAGGCTACTTCGTCTACCACGCAGTACAGGGCGATCGCGGCATCATCGCCTGGCTGAAGCTCAATCAGCAGATCAAGACCGCCCAGGCCGAGCTTACGCAGGCGGATGCGCAGAAATCGGAACTGGAGCAGCGGGTGGCCTTGCTCTCCAATTCCAGCCTCGACCTCGACATGCTCGAGGAGCGGGCGCGCATCATGCTGAACTTCACCCATCCCAATGATCTGGTGATCTTCCAGAACCAGCCGAAGCCGGCCGCCCCTCCGGCGCCTCAACCGCCGAAATCGCTCGTCAACTGATCCCTTCCTCATCGTTGCTGCTCAGCAAGAGCCGGGAATTAACCCTATTTCGGTTAATCTGAATTTCCCTTTACAATTCAGTAACATATGTCTGATTGAACTTTTATTGCGCAACGCCTAAATTAGCCGGAGCGAGCTTTCTTGAACCACGCGCCGAACTGAATGGCCGCGTGACGGGTTACGCTCCGGCGCGGCATCAATCCCAAGAAGTCAGGGGGTCTTATGGCCAAATCCGCCACCAAGCCAGCCGCAAAGGCTGGTGTCGAAATCTCTTCCGAAGACTTTATCCGACATTACCGCGACATGCTGCTGATCCGGCGCTTCGAAGAGAAGGCCGGGCAGCTCTACGGCATGGGGCTGATCGGCGGCTTCTGCCATCTCTATATTGGCCAGGAAGCGGTCGTGGTGGGCATATTGGCCGCCGCGGAGGAGGGTGACACCACGATCACCAGCTATCGCGACCACGGCCATATGCTGGCCTGCGGCATGGATCCCAAGGGCGTCATGGCCGAGTTGACCGGGCGCAGCGGCGGCTATTCCCGGGGCAAGGGCGGCTCGATGCACATGTTCAGCGCCGAGAAGAAATTCTATGGCGGCCATGGCATCGTCGGCGCCCAGGTGCCGCTCGGCACCGGCCTCGGCTTCGCGCACAAATACCAGAAGGACGGCAAGGTCGCGATGACCTATCTCGGCGACGGGGCCGTCAACCAGGGCCAGGTCTACGAGGCCTTCAACATGGCGGCGCTGTGGAAGCTGCCGGTCGTCTATGTGATCGAGAACAACAAATACGCCATGGGCACGTCGGTGCAGCGTTCCGCCGCCGGCACCAAGCTCTGCGATCGCGGCGAGGCCTATGGCATTCCCGGCGAGCAGGTGGACGGCATGGATATCGGGGCGGTGCGCCAGGCTGCCGCCAAGGCCCTGGACTACGCCCGCAGCGGCAAGGGCCCCTATATCCTGGAAATGATGACCTATCGGTATCGCGGCCATTCCATGTCCGATCCCGCGAAATACCGGACCAAGGAAGAAGTTTCGAAGATGCGCCAGGAGAACGATCCGATCGATCGCCTGCGCGACCGTCTGCTGAAGGAAAAACACATCGACGAGGCCGGCTTGAAAAATATCGACCGCGAAGTGAAGGAACAGATCTCCCAGGCGACCGAATTCGCCCAGGCATCGCCGGAGCCCGATCCCAAGGAGCTCTACACCGATGTCCTGATCGAAGCGTGAGGGCCTGGAAATGACGCAAGTTCTGATGCCGGCGCTTTCGCCCACCATGACCGAGGGCAAGCTGTCGAAATGGCTGAAAGCCAAGGGCGACAATGTGAAGGCCGGCGACGTGCTGGCCGAGATCGAGACCGATAAGGCGACCATGGAAGTCGAGGCCGTCGATGAAGGCGTGCTCGAGCAGATCCTGGTCCCCGAAGGCACCGAGAACGTCGCCGTCAACACGCCGATCGCGGTTTTGCGCGGCGAAGACGATGCGGACGGCGTGGTTGCGCCGGCACCGCAACCGGCACCCGCGCCCATGACGGCGCCGAAACCCGCCGATGCGGCGCCCAAAGCCGAGGCGCCGAAAGCAGCGCCGGTCGCCGCCGAGGCGGAATATAGCGGCCCCACCACGACGCAGACCGTCCGCGAGGCGCTGCGCGACGCCATGGCCGAAGAGCTTCGCCGCGATCCCAAGGTGTTCCTGATGGGCGAGGAAGTCGCCGAATACCAGGGCGCCTATAAGATCAGCCAGGGCCTGCTGGAGGAATTCGGCCCGGATCGCGTCATCGACACGCCGATCACCGAGCACGGCTTCACCGGCCTCGCGGTCGGCGCGGCCTTCTCGGGCCTGCGGCCGATCGTCGAATTCATGACCTTCAACTTCTCCATGCAGGCGATCGACCAGATCATCAACTCGGCGGCCAAGACCAATTACATGTCCGGCGGCCAGATGGGCTGCCCGATCGTGTTCCGCGGCCCCAACGGCGCCGCATCCCGCGTCGCCGCCCAGCATTCGCAATGCTATGCGAGCTGGTACGCGCATTGCCCGGGTCTGAAGGTCGTCGCCCCCTGGTCGGCCGCCGATGCGAAAGGCCTGCTCAAGGCCGCGATCCGCGATCCCAATCCGGTGATCTTCCTGGAAAACGAGATCCTCTACGGCCAGAGCTTCGAAGTGCCGACCGACAAGGATTGGATCGTGCCGATCGGCAAGGCCAAGGTGGTGAAGACCGGCAAGGACGTCACCATCACCGCCTTCTCGCGCATGGTCGGCGTCGCCCTCGAAGCCGCCGAAGCGCTGGCGAAGGAGGGGATCGACGCCGAGGTGATCGATCTCCGGAGCATCCGTCCGCTCGATACCGACACCCTGGTTACTTCGGTGAAGAAGACCAACCGTCTGGTGACGGTCGAGGAGGGCTGGCCCTTCGCCGGCATCGGCTCCGAGCTCGCCGCGGTGATGATGGAGAAGGCGTTCGATTACCTCGATGCGCCGGTCGCC
>DASYDA010000005.1:0-4787 GCA_036499865.1 Dongiaceae bacterium
CAGCACATATCCCGCGAGTGGGGAATCGATGCCGCACATCTCCTGCATCTTCTTGGAGGTGAGGCCGATCTTGAAGCCACGCGGCTCCGCATGCTCGCGCCCCTTGAGGCGCCGCACCACGGCTTCCTGGATCTTATAGGCACAGTCGAGGTCACGAATGCCGCGCTCTTCAGAGATGGACCGGAATTGTTTTCCGGCCGCATGTTCCTCCATCAGCATCATGGCGGTCGCTTCGATGCGCGCTTGCTCCAGCGCCGGGCTGGTCACTCGCATGCCGTCTCTCCCCAGGTTTGTCGCCGATCATAGAGCTTCCGACAGTCTCCGGCAAAGACGTCCGGTCGGCTATTCCCCGTAAGGTACCCAGATGTTTTTGATCTGCGTGGCGCGGCGTAGGAATTCTTCACCTTGGCCTTCGGCCGTATTCGACCAGTCAGGGGCGCTTGATATCGCCCAAGTGGCCTTCAGATTGCCAGCCGAAGCATGCTCGACCAGCTTCACGCCTTCGGCGCCGCCGAAATACCAATGCGTCGAGACCTCGTCATGTTCGGCGAGCGTCTTCGCCAGAAGATCACGCTCACCGGTGACGATGTTGACGACGCCGTCCGGTACGTCGCTGGTTTCCAGCACCTGATAGAAATCTGTCGCGGCCAGCGGCGCAGCGGGGGAGGGCGTCACCACCACGCGGTTCCCCATGGCGATCGCCGGTGCGACCAGCGAGACCAGGCCCAGCAAGGGCGCCTCGTCCGGGCAACTGATCGCCATCACACCCCAGGCTTCCGGCATCGCCAGGGTCACGTGCCGCGCCTTGGTGTAGTGGACGCGGCCGTCATATTTATCGGCCCAGGCGGCGTAGAAGATGACGCGCGACACCGAGGCGTCGACTTCGGCGCGCGCGACCTTGGCGGAGGCGCCGGTCATCGATCTCCGCCGCGCGGCGAATTCCTCGGCGCGCGCGGAGAGGTTCTCCGCCAGGAAATAGAGAACCTGTGCCCGCGCATGGCCCGAAAGCGAGGTCCAGCCGGCCGCCTTGGCGGCGGCTTCGACGGCGTTGCGAATGTCCTTGCGGTTGCCGAGCCCGGCCTGGCCGAGGCTCTTGCCCTTGGGATCGAGCACCGAATAGCTGTAGCCGGAATCAGGGCGCGCCTGCTTGCCGCCGATGAAGAGCTTCGCCGTGCGGTCGAGTGCCGCTTCGCTCTCGATAGCGGCGCCGACGGCAGGCTCTGCGCTCAACTTCGCGGCTTTTGTGGCACCCTTCGCCGATTTGGGCTTCACCGGCGCCAGATATTCGTTCATGCCCTCGCGGCCACCTTCACGACCGAAGCCGCTCTCGCGATAGCCGCCGAAGCCGGCCGCGGCATCGAACATATTGGTGCCGTTGATCCAGACCACGCCTGTCTTGATGCGTGCGGCGAGGTCCAGGCAGCGGTCGATATTCTCCGACCAGACCGAGGCCGAAAGTCCATAGGCCGAGTTGTTGGCGAGTGCTGCGGCCTCGTCCGGTGTGCGGAAGGTCATGCCGGCCAGCACCGGCCCGAATATTTCCACCTGTGCGATGGTCGAAGCGGGTTCTACTTCGGTGAACAAAGTCGGCGGGAAGAACCAGCCCTTGGCCGGCATGGGCGTGGAAGGTTGCCAGCACGCCGCACCTTCCTGCTTGCCCTTCTCGACCAGGCTCGTGATCCGCTCCAGCTGCACCTTGGCGACGATGGCGCCGATATCGATGGACTTGTCCAAGGGATCGCCGACCCGCAACGTGTTCATGCGCCGTTTCAGCTTCTCATAGAAACGCTCGGCGACGCCTTCCTGCACCAGCAGCCGCGATCCTGCGCAGCAGACCTGGCCCTGGTTGAACCAGATCGCATCGACCACGCCCTCGATTGCGCTGTCGAGATCGGCATCGTCGAACACGATGAAGGGCGATTTGCCACCCAGCTCCAGCGAGAGCTTCTTGCCGGTGCCCGCCGTCGCCTTACGGATCTCGCGGCCGACTTCCGTCGAGCCGGTGAAGGCGATCTTGTCCACGTCCTCATGGTTCACCAGTGCCGCGCCGGTCGCGCCGTCGCCAGTGACGATATTGAGCACACCCTTCGGCAATCCGATCTCGTCGCAGATTTCCGCGAAGGCGAGGGCGGTCAGCGGCGTGTATTCCGCCGGTTTCAGCACCACGGTGTTGCCGGCCGCCAAAGCCGGCGCCACTTTCCAGGCCAGCATCAACAGCGGGAAATTCCAGGGGATGATCTGCCCGCAGACGCCCACCGGCCCCATGCCGGGAAACTCATCATTGAGCAGCGCCGCCCAGCCGGCATGATGATAGAAATGCCGCGCCACCAGCGGAATGTCGATGTCGCGGCTCTCGCGGATCGGCTTGCCGTTGTCCAGGCTCTCCAGCACCGCCAGGAAGCGCTCGCGCTTCTGCACATGCCGCGCGATGGCATAGAGATATTTCGCCCGCGTTTCGCCGGAAAGCTTCGACCAGGCCGGAAACGCCTCCCGCGCGGCTTTCACCGCGCGCTCGACATCCGCCTTGGTGCCCTGCGCCACGCGCGCCAGCACCGAAGCATCGGCGGGGTTAAGGTTCTCGAAGAACTCGCCCTCCAGCGGCCCGCGGAACTCGCCGCCGATATAGTGGCGGAAGCCCGGCTGGTGCTTGGCGAGCCAGGCCGTCACGGCATCCTTCGCCTCCGGCGCCGGCCCGTATTCCATGCTCTTCAGGATCTCTTTGACTGTGGTCATTGGAACTTATCTCTCATAGATCGAGCGACCCCTCACCCAACCCTCTCCCTCAAGGGGAGAGGGCTTTTTGATCGAGTGATCGGTGCCGGATATGCGTGAAAGGTTATGCAAAATCCCCCTCTCCCCTTGAGGGAGAGGGCAGGGGTGAGGGGTCGAAGACTCCATCCACCTCTTCATTCAACTAAGCCATCGCGTGACGATTGAGGGCGGCGTAGCGGCCGGTGACGAAATGCTCGATCTGCCGCTCGATATCGCCGAGCAGCGAGCTCGCGCCGATGCGGAAGAGATCGGGCTCCAGCCATTCGCGACCCAGCTCTTCCTTCATCAGGATCTGCCAGTTCATCGCGTCCTTGGCGGTGCGCAGGCCGCCGGCTGGCTTGAAGCCGATCCGGAATCCCGTCAGCTCCAGATAGTCGCGGATCGCCCGCACCATCACCAGAGAGACGGGCAGGGTGGCGTTCACGTCTTCCTTGCCGGTGGAGGTCTTGATGAAATCGGCGCCGGCCATCATCGCCGTCATGCTGGCGCGGTAGACGTTGCGCAGCGTCTTCAAATCGCCGGTCGCGAGAATGGTCTTCAGATGTGCAGCCCCGCAGGCGGCGCGCATCGCCGCGATCTCGTCATAGAGCGCCGTCCAGTTCTGGCCGAGCACATAAGCGCGGGTGATGACGATGTCGATCTCTCCCGCGCCATCGCCCACCGCCCGGCGGATTTCCTCCAGCCTGAGATCGAGCGGCATCAATCCGGCCGGAAATCCCGTCGCCACCGAAGCGACCGGAATGCCGGATCCCGCCAGCGCTGCGACGGCCGGCTTCACCATGGTGGGATAGACGCAGACCGCACCCACCCGCGGCGGATCGTCCGCCAGTCCCAGCGCCTCCACCAGATCCGGGCGCAACGGCGATTTCGCCTTGGCACAAAGCCGACGCACGCGATTGGGCGTGTCGTCGCCGGAGAGCGTGGTCAGATCGATGCACTGGATCGCCTTCACCAGCCAGGCGGCCTGATATTCCTTTTTCACCGAACGGCGCGCGGGCAGCGACGCGGTGCGGCGCTCGACCGCACTCAGATTGACCGTCGGGCCCAGCACCACCTCTTCGTTGAAGGCGATACCCTCGTTGCGGCGATAATTGTGAAGCTCCGCGCTGCGCTTGGGATCGGTGGCAAGGTTCATGTCTCGAACTCCTGAAGTCCCCGACGATGCGTCCCATCCGGGGGCAAGTCAAGGCGGGCGGGCCGTCGAATTCTGGCCCTATTTTCAATTCTCTAGAGGCTGGATTTCCGGCCACGGTCTGGGCATTCTTTCGGTCATGACCCAGAACCCTGCGCCCTCGAAAGACCCGCTGCTGCAGCCTTTCACCCTGCGGCATTTGCAGCTCAAGAACCGGATCGTCTCCACCAGCCACGAGCCGGCCTATTCCGAAGATGGGTTGCCGAAACTCCGATACCAGCTCTACCACGAGGAAAAGGCCAAGGGCGGCTGCGGTATGACCATGATCGGCGGCTCCTCCATCGTGGCACCGGATTCCCCGCCGGCCTTCGGCAATCTGCTGGCCTTGAGCGACGCCATCGTTCCGCATTTCCGCGAACTCGCCCGCCGCGTCCATGCCTATGACTGCGCGGTGATGTGCCAGATCACCCATCTCGGCCGCCGCACCAATTGGAACAAGGCGGATTGGCTACCCGTGATTTCCGCTTCGCCGACCCGCGAGCCCGCCCATCGCAGCTTCCCGAAGGAGATGGAGGATTTCGACATCGCCCGGGTGGTGAAATCCTATGCCGCCGCCGCCCGCCGCTGTCGCGAGGGCGGCCTCGACGGCATCGAGATCGAGGCCTATGGCCATCTCTTCGATGCCTTCCTCTCGCCCGCCACCAACAAGCGCTCCGACAACTACGGCGGCTCTCTGGAAAACCGCATGCGCTTCGGCCGCGAAGTCCTGCAAGAAATCCGCCGCGAAGTCGGTGCGGATTATGTCGTCGGCATCCGCATGGTGATCGACGAGGACGATCTCGCCGAGGGCCTCAAATTCGACGAAGGCCTGAAGATCGCGCAA
>DASYDA010000006.1:0-12325 GCA_036499865.1 Dongiaceae bacterium
GCCGCCAGACGAAGATCAGATGCAACGTTGTCGTTGGCATCTATGAAAATGGCCCGATAACGGCGGAACCATGCCGAGCAAAAGCACTGTCTTTACCACGCGTGTCGATCCTATTTCGCCCCCATAAGGCCGGCCGAAACCAGGGTTTCAGCCGGCGAAATTGGTGGAGGCGCCGGGTACCGCCCCCGGGTCCACTACGCTTATTCCACAGAGCGTTTATCGCCATAGTCGGTTGCCCGACAGTGGTTAATATAGGCATTGCAGCGGATAGAATCAAAAGGGAAACAATTCCGAAAAATAGGCGATTCGGACAGCGCCCGATTTGCGGGGGTAGGCCGGGTCGCGCTACAAGTTCCGCCCCGATTCACCTCCGATTCACCCCCGATTCAAGGCCGATTCGCGATGCCGCTTTCCACCGACCAGCAAGCCGAGATCGAAACCCAACGCGCGGAGACCGCCAAGACGCGGCGCCCGGTGGCGCCTGCCTTGGAGGAAATCCTCTATCGGGCGATCCCGCTGCTCGACCACGGTTTCGTCCGGGTGATCGACTATATGGGCGACGATGCGGCGGTGGTGCAGGCGGCGCGGGTCTCCTATGGCAAGGGCACCAAGAAGGTCAGCGAGGATAAGGGGCTGATCCATTATCTGATGCGGCACCGGCATTCGACGCCCTTCGAGATGTGCGAGATCAAGTTCCACGTGAAGCTGCCGATCTTCGTGGCGCGGCAATGGATCCGGCACCGCACCGCCAATGTGAACGAATATTCGGCGCGCTATTCGATCCTCGATCGGGAATTCTATATTCCGGCGCCCGAGCAATTGGCCGCGCAATCCGCCGCCAACCGGCAGGGGCGGGGCGACGTCTTGACCGGCGACGAAGCGGCGCGGGTGCTGGAAATCCTGAAAAGCGATTCCGGCTCCACCTACGATCATTATGTCGAGATGCTGAACGAGGACGAATCCGGCGCGCGGATTTCGGACGAGAAGCAGGGGCTGGCGCGGGAACTTGCGCGCATGAATCTGACGCTCAACTTCTATACCCAGTGGTATTGGAAGATCGATCTCTACAATTTCATGCATTTCCTCAGCTTGCGGGCCGATCCGCATGCGCAATATGAGATCCGCGTCTATGCCGACGCGATGCTGGACGTGCTGCGCAAATGGCTACCGCTCACCGCCGAGGCCTTCGAGCAGCACCGTCTGGGGGCGGTCACTTTGTCTAAAAGCGCCCTCGCCGTGGTGAAGCGCATGCTGGCCGGCGAGACGGTGACCGCCGAGACTTCCGGTCTCGGCAAGCGCGAATGGCTGGAACTGCAGGCGGTGCTGAGCCGATCGTAGGTCGGATAAACCCGTCGACCCCTCACCCCAACCCTCTCCCTCAAGGGGAGAGGGGGTTCAGCGAATTACCGTCGCACAGCCGATTACTCCATGCAGAATGGCCGGTCGAAACAGCGTCCCCTCTCCCCTTGAGGGAGAGGGACAGGGTGAGGGGTCGATGATTCTAACCGCGCCTCACTAAGATCTATGAATCGGGTCGATCCATTTTACGTCTTCGGGCTGTTCGACCGGCTCGATGTCGAGATTGACGACCACCGCTTCGCCGTCGCTGCGCACCAGCACGCATTCCAGCACTTCATCGCGGGAAGCGTTGATCTCCTGGTGCGGCACATAGGGCGGCACATAGATGAAATCGCCCGGCCCGGCCTCTGCGGTGAATTCCAGCTTCTCGCCCCAGCGCATGCGGGCCTTGCCCCGCACAACATAGATAACGCTCTCCAGGGCGCCGTGGTGATGCGCGCCGGTCTTGGCATTTGGATGGATGGCGACGGTGCCGGCCCAGAGCTTCTGCGCGCCCACCCGCGCCTGGTTGATGGCGGCGCGGCGGTCCATGCCGGGAGATTGCGCGGTGTTGGGATCGAGCGCGCTGCCCGAGATGACGCTGACGCCGTTATGCTTCCATTGGGGGCTGTGATCGTGGTCGTGATCGTGGGACATGGCCGCTCACCGCTGGTTTACCCGATAGTACGCGCGGGTTAAGATCGCCGCCATGCTGAAGGATCTGCTGGCGAAGACAAGGCTTTATCACCCCAGCTATCGCGGCGGGCTATGCAACCATGCGCCCATGGCGTTGATCGCGCTCGACCGCATGGGCGCATCGCCGCCTCGGCTGGAGGCCTTCGCGCGGATGGATTTGCAGGATATGGAGCCGGCGCCGCAGCCCGGTTCCGCGATCGATGCGGCGAACTGGCGGGAGCGCCTCGGTGAGGAGGCGGCCTATGCCGACTATCTCGGCTTCTTCCAGCGCGAAGTGGCGCGGCTGAATGGGCGTGCCGCCTTGCGCGCCTATCTCCCGGCACTCGTGCCGGGGCTGGCGGCGGCCGCTTTCCATCCGATGATACGCACCGCCTTCGGAGTCATCGCGGAAGATGGCGGCGAGATCGCCACCGGGCTCGCCTATTGGGCTTCTCGCTACCTGGCTTTCCCGGAAGCGCAGGACGAAACCGTGGCGGTCGATCCCTGGTTGCTGCCCGCCGAAGACCCGCAAGCCTTATTGACCTTGTTGCGCGAGCAGAACGATCTCGAATTCCAGCCCGATCCCGACAATCTCATCGACCGCGAACTCGACACGGCGGCGGGGCATCCGCGCTTTCCCGGCATCGTCAATGCGCTGAACATCGACGACCTGACGCTGGGCCGGTTGCGCCAGGCCGCGGCGATGCTTTACCTGTCGAGCGGCGATTTCAGCAGCCTGCACGGTGTGACCGGGCTGCATGCCGCGCGCGTGCTCAGCGATTACACCGACGATCACCGGGCTTTTGCGAATGCCGTCTGGCAGGCGCTGCTGGCGCTCTATCTCTCGCTCAATCGGCCGGAGCTTCCCTCGGCCGAAGCGCTCGCCGCGGCGACCGCCGTCGATCTGCCGGATTGGAACACCATTCTGCCGGCGGCCGTCGCCAGCGATGACGATCATGTGATCAAGCTGGTCTTTGCCTGCCTGGCCGAGACCAGGGCGGGCGGTGGGCGGATCTATCACCTGCTCGCGGCGCAGAAAGCGGGGCTGGTCGCGCCCCGCGCTGGAGGGCAATCCGCTATTGAATCACAATCCGAGGCGCCGGCCGTAGCGGCTGGTCGGTGAGCTGACGCCAGACCTGCTCGGCGACCGCGCGGTAAGCCGCGGTGTGCGGCGATTCCGGCAGCGAGACGACGATCGGCGTGCCGGCATCGGAAGTCTCGCGGATCTGGATATCGAGCGGAATTTCGCCGAGGAAGGGCGTCTCCATCCGGTCGGCCTCGCGATGCGCGCCGCCATGGGAGAAGATGTCGGTCCGGTGTCCGCAATGCGAACAGATGAAATAGCTCATATTCTCGATGATGCCGAGCACCGGCACATCCACCTTGCGGAACATGTTGAGGCCCTTGCGCGCATCGATGAGCGCGATGTCCTGCGGCGTCGAGACGATCACGGCGCCGGAAAGCGGGACCGATTGCGCCATGGTCAATTGCGCGTCGCCGGTGCCGGGCGGGAGGTCGCAGACCAGGACGTCCAACTGGCCCCAATCCACTTCGCGCAGCAACTGCGTGATGGCGCTCATCACCATGGGGCCGCGCCAGATCATCGGCGTGTCCTCGGCGACCACGAAGCCCATGGACATGACCTTGAGTCCGTATTTCTGCATCGGCGCCAGTTTCTTTTCCGGCGTGGTCTCCGGCTTGCCGGTGATGCCGAGCAGGCGGGGCACCGAAGGCCCGTAGATATCGGCGTCGAGCAGACCGACTTTCAAACCGATCGATGACAAAGCGAGTGCCAGATTGACCGCCGTCGTGGATTTGCCGACGCCGCCCTTGCCGCTGGCCACGGCGATGATGTGCTGCACCCCCGCGACCGGTGTGCGGCCGGGGGCGGTCTTTTGTCCCGGCTGGGCTTGCGGATGCGCGTGCGCATGTCCGTGGGCATGCGCATGCTCCGCCGGCTTGGCTTGCGGCGCGCCGCGATGGGCGGTCAGCACCGCCGTCACCGAGAGCACGCCGGACACCCGATCGACTGCCTGTTCGGCCGCTTTGCGCAAGGGTTCCGCGCGCGGGCCCTCCCGGGGATCGACCTCGATCGAGAAGCCGACATTGCCGTCCTTGACGACGAGTCCGGTGACCATGCCGCGGGAAACGATGTCGCCGTTGCGGTCGGGCGCCGGAATGGCCCGGAGCGCTTCAAGAACTCTGGCTTCGAGAGTTTGGCCCTCGGTAACGGATGCCATGCTCGTTCTTCCTCAGTTTGATCTTCCAGTTGATCTTATGGCGGTCGCTTCCCATATTCACCGTCGCGTCCGCGTAGAATCCGGCGGTTCAGCCGGACCGCGGGCTGCGACTTCTGGGCAGGTGCGGCGCGTTGCGGCGGTTGTCGCCGTGTCATATAAGGCCTTGCGCTGTTCTTGGGAACCGTCGGATCGCGTCCGTTCTGGGAATGCCGTCCGACCGGTCGTCGGGAAGGTCGATTCGGGCTTAGTCCCGGCGAAGATTGGGGTTTTTGATGGCTTGGAACAATCAAGGCGGCCCATGGGGTGGTGGAAAAAGCCCTTGGGGACGCGGCTCGGGTCCGGCTGGCGGCGGCGGTGGCGGCAATCGGCCGCCGGATTTCGAGGAAATGCTGAGGCGCGGCCAGGACCGGATGAAATCGATCCTGCCCGGCGGGCTGGGTTCGGGCCGGGGCATCGGCCTGTTCGTCCTCGTCGTTGCGATCATCTGGGCCGCAACGGGCTTTTATGTCGTCAATCCGGGCGAGATCGGCGTCAACATGATCTTCGGCGCCTATCGTAGCCAGACCGAGCCGGGCCTGCATTGGAATCCGCCGGCACCCATCGGCAATGTCTACACACCCGACGTGGCGGCGCGGCGTATCACCCAGATCGGCTTTCGCGGCAGCGCCGAGGATCAGTCCTCGGAAGTCCAAGAAGAAAGCCTAATGCTCACCAAGGATGAGAACATCATCGACATCAAGGCGGTGGTGCTTTGGCATATCCGCGCGGAGCAGATACGGCAGTATCTCTTCGAGATCGAGGACCCTGACGGAACCGTGAAGAACGCCGTGGAGTCGGCGATCCGCGAGATCCTCGGCCAATCGGACTTCATCGACGCCACCACCAAGCAGCGCGACCAGATCGCCAACCAAGCGATCGTCTTGGCGCAACGGATGCTCGATTCCTACCATGCCGGCATCAATATCGAGCAGATCAACCTGCTGGATGTAGGCGCGCCGCAGGAGGTCATCGAGGCGTTTCGCGACGTGCAGCGCGCCAGCAATGACGCGCAAAGCGCGGTCAACGATTCCAAGGCATATCGCAATAAGGTGGTGCAGAACGCCCAGGGGCAAGCCGTGCAGATCGTCAGGCAGGCCGAAGCCTATAAGGCGGAGAAGGTCGCCGCGGCCCAGGGCGACGCGCAACGCTTCCTTTCGGTCTATCAGCAATACAAGCTCAACCCCACCATCACCGAGCGGCGGATCTATCTGGAAACCATGGAAAACGTCTATGGCGGTATGAACAAGGTGCTGATCGATCCCCCCGCGAATGGCGTCGGCGCAATTCCTTATCTTCCGCTTGACCAGTTGCTCAAGAAAGACCAGCAGGCGGCGCCCTTGCCGGCGCCGGGCGTGCCTGCGCCGGATGCCGGAGCGCCTTCCGCTACGCAATCGGTGGCACCGTCGGGAGCAAGCCAATGAATCGTCGTAGTCTCATTGGTGGCCTGGTCGCTCTCGCGGTCATCGTCATCGCGGCCTACCTGTCAATCTTTACGGTCTTACAGACCCAGAGCGCCTTGGTTCTGCAGTTCGGCGAACCGAAGCGCGTCATCACCGAGCCTGGTCTCTATTTCCGCTGGCCGATCGTCGAATCCGTCAAATATGTCGACAAGCGGATATTGAACCTAGAGACGCCCGCCAAGGAGCGCCTCACCCTCGATCAGAAACGGGTGATGATCTCCGCTTTCGTTCGCTATCAGATCGTGGACGCGCTGAAATTCTACCGGGTTGGCGGCACCGTCGAAAACGCCAACGGCCAGATCGAATCCGTTCTGGATTCCACCCTGCGGTCCAAGATCAGCAATACGCTGATGACCAACATCCTTACGCCGGAGCGCGCCGAGCTGATGGCCGACATCACCAAGGACCTGACGCGACAGGCTGCGGCGCCCTACGGCATCCGCATCGTCGATGTGCGCTTCAAGCGGGTGGATCTGCCGCCGCAGAACAGCGAGGCGGTGTTCAACCAGATGCGCTCCCAGCGGGCCCAGGAAGCCGCCGGCATCCGCGCCGACGGCGCGCGTCAGGCTCTGGAACTGCGCGCCGAGGCCGATAAGGAACGGGTGGTGACCATCGCCGAGGCGCAGAAGCAGTCCTCGATCCTGCGCGGCCAGGGCGATGCCGAGGCGACCCGCATCTACAACGAAGCCTATTCCCAGGATCCCAAATTCTTCGACTTCTACCGGTCGATGCAGGCGATGCGGGAAGGTCTGAACAGCCAGAACACCACCTTCGTGGGGGCGCCCACGGGCGATTTCTTCCGCTTCTTCGATCGCAACGGCGACATCCAGGCCAAGCCGGCCGGTCAATAAGGCGTGTTTCCCGGATTTCGGCGCTGAAAACGGCCTGCGGGAAATTGCCGCGGGGCCGTCCGGGTTGCTATGATCCATCCGAGAGACCGCCGGGCCGAAGTCCGGTCGGATCGACGTTTGCAAGGAGCACCCACTTGACCTCGCTGTCCTCGGTCGTTTCCCATCTCCCCACGATTTTTACCGGCAAATCGGGCCGTTTCCGGATGGCTCTCCTGCTGGCGATTGGCGTGAGCCCATTGTTTTCCCTTGGGCTGGCGGAGCCGGCGGCGGCCCGTGGCGCCCCGGACAGCTTCGCGGATCTTGCGGAAAAATCGCTGCCGGCGGTGGTCAATGTCTCGACCACCCAGGTGTTGAACGCCGATGATCAGAGCGGCCAGGACCTCGACGAGCTGTTCAAGCAGTTCCTGGATCGCCAGAACGGCGGCGGCGATGCGCCGAAGCCGCGCAAGGCGACGTCGCTCGGCTCCGGATTCATCATCGATCCGGCAGGCTATATCGTCACCAATAACCACGTCATCGAGAATGCCGACGAGATCACCGTCACCACCCATGATAACGAGGAATTCAAGGCGAAGCTGATCGGCGCCGACGAGAAGACCGATCTCGCGCTGCTGAAGATCGAAGCCGGCAAGCCGCTGCCTTTCGTCAACTGGGGCGATTCCGACGCCATGCGGATCGGCGACTGGGTGCTCGCGATCGGCAACCCCTTCGGCCTGGGCGGCTCGGTGACGGCCGGCATCGTCTCGGCACGGCAGCGCGACATCAATGCCGGCCCTTATGACGACTTCCTGCAGACCGACGCCTCGATCAACCGCGGCAATTCCGGCGGCCCCATGTTCAACATGGACGGCGGTGTGGTGGGCATCAATTCGGCGATCTATTCGCCCTCCGGCGGATCGGTCGGCATCGGCTTCGCCATTCCGTCCAATCTTGCCAAGCCGGTCATCGACCAGCTCCGGCAATACGGCCATCCGCGCCGCGGCTGGATCGGCGTGCGCATCCAGTCGGTCAGCCCCGAACTGGCCGAGGGCCTGCATCTGCCGAATGCGAAAGGCGCTCTGATCGCCAGCGTGACGCCGGGCGGACCCGCCGAGCAGGCCGGCATCAAGCAGGGCGACGTGGTGTTGAAATTCGACGGCCATGACGTCAGCGAAATGCGCGGTTTGCCGCGCATCGTCGCCGAGACGCCGGTGGCGAAGAGCGTCGATGTGGTGGTCTGGCGCAAGGGCAAGGAAGTCTCGGTGAGCGCCAAGGTCGGCGAATATCCGGAGAACGAGGACGAAGCGACCGCGGAGAGCGCGCCGAAGCCGGATACGCCGACCGACCACGGCAACCGCATCGACAGCCTCGGCCTCGACCTTGCCTCGCTCGACGAGAAGAGCCGGCAGAAATACGGCCTCGGCGACGACACCGAGGGCGTGCTGGTGGTCGATGTCGACAAGGCAGGCCCCGCAGCGGAGAAGGATCTCCGCGCCGGCGACGTGATCGTCGAAGTCGATCAGAAAGCCGTGAAGGCGCCGGGCGATGTGCAAGATCGCGTGAAGGCCGCCCAGGACAACGGCTATCGCGTCGTCACCCTGCTGGTGAACCGCAAGGGCGACTTCCAATGGGTCGCGGTGAAGCTCGGCAAGAGCTGAGCCCGCAGCTCGGGATATTGGACCGAACGTTAACGGGCGGCCATTGCGGCCGCATCAACCCCCTCCCTAACCCTCCCCCAATCTCGGGGGAGGGGATCTCACTGGTCGCATGAGCCAACTCGCTAAGCCCTCGCCCCCAAGCTTGGGGGCGAGCCCGCGGACAAATGTCCGCCTTCGCGGACGGAGTGGGGGTTGATTGTCTCCGCTCGGCTCGGCTTCTCAGCCCTCGACTTCTCAGCCGACGAACTCTTCCTGCTTATAGCCCTGGAAAAACAGCAAAGCGGTGAGATCGGTGTGATTGACCTGGGCCCGCACCTGTTCGCGCAGCAGCGGCTTGCCGTGATAGGCGACGCCGAGGCCGGCGGCGAGCAGCATCGGCAGGTCGTTGGCGCCGTCGCCCACCGTGACCGCGTCCGCCGGGGTCAGGCCGCGTTCGGCGGTCAGGGTTTCCAGTGCGTTCACCTTGCCGCTCTTGTCGAGGATCGGGCCGGAGAGCTCGCCGGTGAGACGGCCATCCTCCATGGCAAGATCGTTGGCGAGATCGAGATCGAAGCCGACCTTCGCGGCGATCCGGCTGGTGAAATATCTGAAGCCTCCCGATACCAGGGCCGCGAAGGCGCCATGCGCGCGCATCGTGCGTACGAGCGTTGTCGCGCCCGGCGAAAGCCGGGTATCGGCCAGCGTCTTTGCCAGCGCCGTCTCCGGGAGATCCGCCAGCATCGCCACCCGCTCGATCAGGGCCTGAGAAAAATCGAGTTCGCCGCGCATGGTGCGACGGGTGATTTCCGAGATGGTGTCTTTCAATCCCGCCTGGCCGGCCAGTTCGTCCAGCGTCTCGGAGGTGACAATGGTGGAATCCATGTCGGCGATCAGCAGGCGCTTGCGGCGGTTCTGCAGGGGCTGCGCATGGAAATCGACCGCGAGATCGGCTAGCGTCGCCCGCGCGATCGCGTCCGCAGCTGCCACATCGATGCCGTCGAAGGGGATGTCGCAGACGCGATCGGCCGGCGCCAGCCAGTAGGGGGCGCCGACGCGCGCGCCGCCGTTGCGCAAGGCGTCGGAAACCGCTTCCAGGGATTTCGGCAGGAGGACGCTTCGCTCCGGCGCGATCAAGGTCAATACATGAGTCATAATGGTACCGGGATCATGGCGGGGCGGGACTATGGGAGAGACGGCACCAATCGACAAGATGAAAGACGCACCATCGGGAGCGGTGCTGCCGGTGGTCGTTATCGCGGGACCGACCGCCAGCGGAAAGTCCGGCCTTGCGCTGGAACTGGCGCTCGAATGCCATGGCACGATCATCAATGCGGACTCGATGCAGGTCTATCGCGACCTGCCGGTCCTGACCGCGCAGCCAAGCGTGGCGGCGCAGGGCGCCGTGCCGCATCGGCTCTATGGCCTCCTCGCGCTCGACGACGCTTGCACGGCGGCACGCTGGGCGCAGATGGCGCTTGCCGAGATCAAGGTGGCGGTCGCCGAACGTCGGGTGCCGATCCTGGTCGGCGGCACCGGCCTCTATCTGAAAGCCCTGCTCGAAGGGTTTGCGCCGATTCCGGACGTCGATCCCGCGGTTCGGGAGAAGACCCGGGCGCTGCTGGCGGAACTAGGCCCCGCCGCGTTGCATGCACGTTTGCAGGAACGCGATTCCGAGACCGCCGCGCGGCTGCGGCCGAGCGATCCGCAGCGCATCGCCCGTGCCTGGGAAGTGCTGGAATCGACCGGAAGGTCGCTCGCCTGGTGGCAGGCGCAGCCCACCTCGCCGCCGGGTCCGGTCTGTGCGCTTTCCCTGGTCATAGATCCCTCCCGCCAGGATCTCTATGCCGCCTGCGACGCCCGCTTCCGGGCCATGCTCGAAACGGGTGCGCTTACGGAAGTGGCGGCGGCACGGCGGCGCTATCCCGGCGCCGACGAAAACCTGGCCGGTTTTCGGGCTTTGGGCTTTCGGGAATTGGCCGCGCATCTGGACGGCAATCTCCCGCTGGAGGAAGCGACCCTCGCAGCGCAGCAAGCCACGCGCCAATATGCCAAACGGCAGGGAACGTGGTTCCGTCATCAGCTCCGTGACGCAATTTTATTATCAGCCGATGCCGTAGCTATGAAATTTTCGCAAAGTTCCGTTGCGGAAACGCGTCATAAAATTCGCGATTTCCTGTTGACCCATTCCGGATGAGACTCTACGGTTCCGCGCCCTGACCGGTCCGGTTTGCTGCCATGCACCGGCCGAGGGTTGTGTGCCCGTGCCCAGCGTGCATTACATGACTGCGTTACATTCTTGGGAAATCAAGGATTTAGGATATGGCGACGGAAGCGATCACCGGAGCGGAAATTGTTGTCAAAGCGCTGATCGACCAGGGTGTCGAGGTCATTTTCGGCTATCCCGGCGGCGCGGTCCTTCCGCTTTACGACGCGCTGTTCAAGCAGAACCGGATCAAGCACATCCTGGTTCGCCATGAGCAGGCCGCGGTCCATGCCGCCGAGGGCTATGCCCGTTCGACCGGCAAGACCGGCGTCGTCCTGGTGACTTCAGGCCCGGGCGCCACCAATGCCGTGACCGGCCTCACCGACGCCTTGATGGATTCCATTCCGCTGGTCTGCCTGACCGGCCAGGTTCCGACCCATCTCATCGGCAACGACGCCTTCCAGGAAGCCGACACGACCGGCATCACCCGGCCCTGCACCAAGCACAACTATCTGGTGCGCTCGGTCGAGGAACTGTCGCGCAAGGTCCACGAAGCTTTCCATGTGGCCAAAAGCGGCCGTCCGGGACCGGTGGTGGTCGATCTGCCGAAGGACGTGCAGCAGGCGAAATACGAATATGTAAACCACGCCGGCCAGAAGCATCGCAGTTACAACCCGCCGGTGCGGCCGGATCGCGCCCAGGTGGAGAAGGCCGTCGAACTGATGGCGCATGCCAAGAAGCCGCTCTTCTATATCGGCGGCGGCTGCGTCAATTCGGGTCCGCAGGCCTGCGCGCTGCTGACCGAGTTCATCCGCATGACCGGGTTCCCCTGCACCCAGACCTTGATGGGGCTCGGTGCCTTCCCGGGTTCGGACCCGCTGTCGCTCGGCATGGTCGGCATGCATGGCATGTATGAATCCAACTGGGCGATGCATGACTGCGACGTGATGATCAATATCGGCGCGCGTTTCGACGATCGCGTGACCGGCAAGCTCGCCGCCTTCTCGCCCAATTCCAAGAAGATCCACGTCGATATCGATCCCTCCTCGATCAACAAGAACATCCGGGTCGATCTCCCCGTGGTGGGCGATGTCGGCCATGTGGTCGAGGAGATGGTACGCATCTGGAAGGCGCGGCAGATCCGTCCCGACGGCAAGGCGCTGGCCGCCTGGTGGGAGCAGATCAACAAGTGGCGCGGCCGCGACTGCTTGAAGTTCCGCAACTCGAACCAGATCATCAAGCCGCAATTCGCATTGCAGCGCCTCTATGCCGCCATCAAGGACAAGGACTTCTACATCACCACGGAAGTCGGCCAGCACCAGATGTGGGCGGCGCAGTTCCTGAAGTTCGAGGCGCCCAACCGCTGGATGACCTCGGGCGGCCTCGGCACCATGGGCTACGGCCTGCCGGCCGCCTATGGCGTGCAGGTGGCGCATCCGGAATCGCTGGTGATCGACGTCGCCGGCGAGGCCTCGATCATGATGAACATCCAGGAGATGTCGACCGTCGTGCAGTACCGCCTGCCGGTGAAGATCTTCATCATGAACAACAAGTGGATGGGCATGGTGCGCCAGTGGCAGGAACTGCTGCATGGCGGGCGGTACTCGGAATCCTACAGCGACGCGCTGCCGGACTTCGTGAAGCTGGCGGACGCCTTCGGCGCCACCGGCCTGCGCGCCCAGAAGCCCGATGAACTCGACGGCATCATCAAGCAGATGCTGGAGACGCCGGGGCCGGTGATTGTCGACGTTGCCGTCGATGAGAAGGAAAACTGCTTCCCGATGATCCCCTCGGGCTCGGCGCATAACGAAATGCTGCTGGGGCCGGAAGATCAGGCGGCGAGGCCGGTCTCCGAAGAGGGCATGGTCCTCGTTTAGCCAGGTGTCGTGATGTCGGGAAACGA
>DASYDA010000007.1:0-8530 GCA_036499865.1 Dongiaceae bacterium
CGGTTCCGGACATGGCCGAGTTCATGGGCCATGACGCCCATCAATTCGTCGCGGTTGAGCCGCTGGACCAGCCCAGCCGTCGCGGCGACGGCGGCGTTCTGCGGATTGCGGCCGGTGGCGAAGGCATTGGGCTGCGCGCTGTCGATCAGATAGACCTTGGGCTGAGGAATGCCCGCGCGGCCCGCCAATTCCTCGACCACACTGTTGAGCTCCGTCCCCTCGACCTGCTTAGCGCCATACATGCCGAGCACCATGCGGTCGGAATACCAATAGCTGACGAAATTCATCACCCCGGCCAGGACCAGGGCGAAGATCATGCCCTGCTGGCCGCCGATCAGGTAGCCGACGGCCAGGAATAGGCCGGTCAAGGCCGCGAGCAGCAATGCCGTTCGGGCATAGCCCATAGGTCTTCAATCTCCTGTGTTTCCGCTACAGAATTTGGCTCGGAACCGCCGTTTTTCAAGATACTTGCCGCTCCCGTGCCCGCCGATTAACCTGCCGCCATGAGCGAAAAACACGACAAAGCGGACGCGATCCCTCCGGCGGAAAGCCAACCGAAACCGGCCGGCGCGGTGAAGCCCAAGGAAATGGTCAAGGAAATAGGAGGCCCCAAAGGTCCCGAACCCACCCGCTATGGCGATTGGGAGCGCAATGGGCGGGTGAGCGATTTCTGATTTCGGGCGACTTGAGCCCGGCGGCGCCAATTAGTGCTTAATTCACTCTTAATCAGTAGCTTAAGGTCTCACCCGAACGTGATTGGCGATGGCTTCGCCTGCGGACATACGGTCGCCTGTTATGTCGATTTTCAGTTTCCATAGGGCGGTTTGCCTGACGGTCTCGCTCCTGTTCTCCGTGGGGCTGGCCGCGGCATCGGCGACGGCACAGCAGGCCGAGGGCCAGAATACCGTCACGCCGCTGCCGCTCACCACGCCCGCGCAGCCGACGATCTCCAGCCCGACCATCCAGAATCCCGCGATCCAGAAACCGACGGTGCCGGTGATTGGCGCCGAGCCTGCGCCACCGCAGGGAATGCAATCCCTGCCGCCCGCCGCCCTGCCGCCCGCGGTCAACCAGCAACTGGCGCCGGTGGGCCTGGCTGCACCCGCGCCGCAGCGGGAGTTCATCCATCCGGAAACCGAATCCCGCCCGGTGGTGGTGGAGCTCTACACCTCGCAAGGCTGCAGCTCCTGTCCACTGGCGGACACCTATATCGGCCAACTGGCGCGCCGCAAGGACGTGCTGGCGCTCTCCTTTCATGTCGATTACTGGGATTATATCGGCTGGAAGGACAAATTCGCCGATCCGGCTTATGTCGGTCGGCAGCGCGCCTATGCGATGACGCTCGGCCATCACATGGTCTATACGCCGCAGGTCGTGGTGGCGGGATCGAGCGATGCCCAGGGCGCCGACCGCGCCACCATCGAGCAGCGCATCCGCGAAGCCAAGGCGCGGCAGCGCATGTATCCGCTGGAAGTCGCCCGTGACCCGCAGAGCGGCAATGTGGTTCTGGAACTTCCGGAGGCGCCGCTCCCGGTGCCGGCGACCATCTGGCTGATGACCTATCAATATCGCGACGAAGCCGCCATCGCGAGCGGCGAGAATACCGGCCTTACGCTGGATTCCTTCAACACCGTGCGTTCGCTGCAGAAGGTCGCCATCTGGAACGGCCATGCGGCGACCTTGACGCTGGAACTCAACGACAAGGCGAAGGCCGCGCGGCCGAATGGTTGCGCCATTGTCGCCAATCTCGCCGATTACGGCCCGATCGTCGGCGCCGTCGCCTTCGATTTCGGCGATGCCTGGTAACTGATGATTCGTCGCAAAAAGAAGGCGTGGATGTCCGAATCAAGTTCGGGCATGACGTTTGGGTTGAGGCGGTTGTTCTAGGCCGTCATGGCCGGACTTGGTCCGGCCATCCACGCCTTTTCCTGGATCCGGAATCCCCGCTAGATTGGCCCCATAACGAACAGGGGCCAGCATGACAGAATCTATTCCTTTCATCTCCGCCGCCGCCATCGACAAGGCGTTGGCCTACCCGTCCTTGGTCAATGCGCTGAAGCAAGCCTTCGCCGCCGATTGGACCGTGCCGGTGCGGCATCACCATGCCGTGCCGATTCCAGGCGAGGCCGATCAGACCTTGCTGCTGATGCCGGCCTGGGAAGGCGGTTCCTCGGTTGGCATCAAGATCGTCACCATCACGCCGGGCAATGGCGGGCGCAATCTCCCCGCCGTGCAGGGGATCTATCTGTTGATGGACGGCCTGACCGGTGCGCCGAAGGCGCTGATGGAGGGCAAGACCTTGACCGTGCGCCGCACCGCGGCGGCTTCGGCCCTGGCCGCCAGCTTCTGCGCCCGGAAGGATGCCGCGGTGCATCTGATGGTCGGCGCCGGCGCCTTGTCGCAACCGCTCATCGAGGCGCATCGCGCGGTCCGGCCGATCGCGAAGACGCAGCTCTGGGCGCGCGACGCCGCCAAGGCCGAAGCCCAGGCCCGGGCGATCGCCAAAGCGGCCGGCATCGCCGTCGCGGTGGTGACGGATCTCGAAGCCGCCGCGCGGCAAGCCGATATCGTTTCCTGCGCGACGCTTTCCGCCGAGCCGCTGATCCGCGGCGCCTGGCTGAAGCCCGGCGCGCATCTTGACCTGGTCGGCGCCTATCTGCCGGAACTCCGCGAATCCGATGATGAAGCGGTGAAGCGTTCGACGCTGTTTGTCGATACCCGCGCCGGCGCATTGAAGGAAGGCGGCGATCTCCTGCAGCCCTTGAAGGCCGGCATCATCCAGGAAAGCGACGTCGCCGCCGAGCTCGCCGATCTCTGCAAGGGCCGCCATCCGGGCCGCAAGAGCGAGACCGAAATCACGCTGTTCAAGTCCGTCGGCACCGCCATCGAGGATCTCGCCGCCGCCAAGCTCATGCTGGAGCGGATGTAGCGGGAACTTCGTTTCACTATTCGGGTTTATGACCTGCCCACCCTGGGGAGCCCATCATGTCGCTCGCTTCCACCTGGTCCGACCTCAAATCCCTCACGCCTTCGCAGAAGAAAACAGTCCTCGCCGCTTATCTCGGCTGGACGCTGGATGCTTTCGATTTCTTCATCCTGGTCTTCGTGCTGAAGCATATCGCCGATGAATTCGGCACCGATGTGAAGTCGGTGGCGCTGGCGATCACGCTGACCCTCGCGGTGCGGCCGATCGGCGCGTTGATCTTCGGCCTGGCGGCGGATCGCTATGGCCGTCGCCCGGTGCTGATGGTGGATGTGCTGCTCTATTCCATCCTCGAATTCGCCTCCGGCTTCGCGCCGACGCTGACCATGCTGATCGTGCTCCGCACGCTTTATGGCGTCGCCATGGGCGGCGAATGGGGTGTGGGCGCCTCGCTCGCTCTAGAGACCATTCCGCCGAAGACCCGCGGCGCGATCTCAGGTCTGCTGCAGGCCGGCTATCCCAGCGGTTATCTGCTGGCGGCGGTTCTGTTCTACGGATTGTTTCCCTATATCGGCTGGCGCGGCATGTTTATGGTGGGCGCGCTGCCGGCCTTGCTGGTGCTCTATATCCGCCGGCATGTCGATGAATCGCCGGCCTTCATCGTGCGGCAACAGGCGGCCACGCCGTCGCCGGGGGTCTGGACCGTGATCCGCGCGCATTTCGGCAAGCTGATCTATGCCGTGCTGCTGATGACCGCCTTCAACTTCTTCAGCCACGGTACCCAGGACATCTATCCGACCTTCCTGGAAACCCAGCGCGGCTTCTCCACCGACACCGTCGGCCTGATCGCCATTGTCTACAACATCGGTGCGATCATTGGCGGGATCGGCTTCGGCGTGCTTTCGGAACATATAGGCCGCCGCAAGGCCATGGTGATCGCGGCACTGCTGGCAATCCCGGTGATTCCGCTCTGGGCCTTCACGACCACGCCGATGATGCTGGCGCTGGGTGCCTTCCTGATGCAGGTGGCGGTACAAGGTGCCTGGGGCGTCGTGCCGGCCTATCTCAACGAGCTCTCGCCGGAGGAGGTGCGGGGCACCTTTCCGGGCTTCTCCTATCAGCTCGGCAATCTGCTCGCCTCGATCAACGCGACGCTGCAGACGGGAATCGCCGAGGCTCGGGGCGGGGATTATGCCACAGCCATGGCGGTGGTCATCGGTGTGGTCGCGGTCGCCGTGGCGCTGCTCGCCGGCTTCGGTCGCGAAGCGCGCGGCGTTGTCTTCGGCAAACGCAGCGTGGTGCCCGCGGATTGACGTATTGCGTCATATGCGGCGGAAATCGCCATTCGGACGCCGCGTTGCCGCTGTCGGCCCGTCGAGGGCCTCCACCGGCTACCCCTCAGCCTAACCTTCTCCCTCAAGGGGAGAAGGGATTCTCTATGAGCGGAAACAACTGAAATCCAAACCGGACGGTTCAGAGGTTCAAACCGCCTTCTGCATGAAGGCGTTCAGCCGGCGGGCGAAGGCGGCGGGGTCGGGGAGGGTTTCGCCGTCCTGGATGCGGGCCTGATCGAGCAGCAGCCAGCAAGCATCGGCCACGGTGTCGCCGCCGGAGCCATTTTTCGAGATCGCCTTTGCGAGCGCGGCGACCGTCGGATGCGTGCCGTTGATCTCCAGCACGCGGGGCAGGCTGGTCTCCAGCTTCTTATGCTGGCGCAGAAGCTTCTCCAAGTGAATGTCGAGATCGCCTTCCGCCGCCACCAGGCAGCAGGCGCTTTCGGTCAGCCGGTCGGAGATGCGGACATCCTTCACCGCGTCCTTCAGCGTGAGCTTCATCAGCGCGATCAGGTTGTCGATGCCCTCGGCTTTCGGTTCGTCCTTCTTGTCCGGCTTCTCGCCATTGGCCTTGGCGACCGCGTCGAGGTCGGCGCCGCCGCGGGTGGCGGATTTGAACGGCTTGCCCTCGAATTCGCCGACCGACTGGGTCCAGAATTCATCGACCGGATCGGTCAGCAGCAGCACCTCGACACCCTTGGCGCGGAAGCCTTCGAGATGCGGCGAGCGCTGCAGCGCTTCGAGATCGTCGCCGCTGATCGTGTAGATCGCATTTTGGCCCGACTTCATGCGGCCGATATATTCCTGCAGGCCAACCAGTTTGTCTTCGCCCGCTTTGGAATCCGTGGAGGTGGAGCGAAAGCGCGCCAGCTTCAGCAGGGTTTCGCGGTTGGCCTGGTCCTCATAGATGCCTTCCTTGAGGACGGCGCCGAAGTTGGCCCAGAAGGCCGCATAGCGCTCCGGCTCATTCTCCGCGATCTTCTGGAATTCGCCGAGCAGGCGCTTGATCAGCGCCGCGCGGATCTTGGCGATCAGCGGATTGGCCTGCAGCACCTCGCGGCTGATATTGAGCGGCAGGTCCTCGGAATCGACGATGCCTTTGACGAAGCGCAGCCAGGCCGGCAGCAAATCCTCGCAATGATCGGTGATGAAGACCCGCTTCACATAGAGCTTCAGCGACTGCTTGCGGTCGGGATGGAAGAGGTCGAAGGGCTTCGCGCCCGGAATGAAGAGAAGACCGGTATAGTCGATCTTGCCTTCCGCCTTGAAATGCAGAGTCGCCCAGGGCTCGTCGAAGGCATGGCCGATATGGCGGTAGAAGTCGGTGTATTGCTCCGGGGTGATCTCGCTCTTGGGCCGTGTCCAGAGGGCGGCCGCCTGATTGAGATGGCGGTCCTCCTTGCCGTCCAGGAGGCGCACCGGCAAGGCGATATGGTCGGAATATTTGCCGACCACCTTCGCCAGATGACTGGCGTCCAGCCATTCATCGGCATCCTGGCGCAGATGCAGGGCGATCTCGGTGCCGCGCCCGGGCTTCTCGGCGGGGGTCACGGTGAACTCGCCCTTGCCCTCGGATTCCCATTTCCAGGATTGCGTCTCGCCGGCCTTGCGCGAAATGACTTCCACCCGGTCCGCCACCATGAAGGCCGAATAGAAGCCGACGCCGAACTGGCCGATCAGCGAGACCTTCTTCTCCTCGCTCTTCTTGTCCCCGCTCTTCTCATCAGGGCTTTCCGCGGCCGAAAGCTCGCTCATGAACTGGGCGGAGCCGGATTTCGCGATGGTGCCGAGATTGGCGATGAGCTCGTCATGGCTCATGCCGATGCCGTTATCGGCGATGATCAGCCGCCGGCCCGGCTTGTCGATGGTGATGGTGACCTTGAGCTCGGGATCGTCGGCGAGGAGGCCGGATTGGGTCAGGCTGAGATAGCGCAGCCGGTCGCAGGCATCCGAGGCGTTGGAGATCAACTCCCGGAGGAAGACCGATTTGTCGCTGTAAAGCGAGTGGGCGACGATGTCGAGCAGGCGGGACACCTCCGCCTGAAAGCCATGACGCTCCGCAGCCATCGTGAAACCTCTTTCCTGCCATTGGTCCGAATTGCGGGGTGTGTTAACCACCGCTCTGGCGCTCATATGCGGAATTTTTCGTCGGATTTCAAGGCACAGAACGATAGGAGGGGCGGCGGCTCGGCCGGTGGATCGGCCTTCATATCCGCCGGGAATTCTGTCAGCATGGGTTGAGGTTTTTCAGGGCGTTGTTTTCAGGGCATTGGCGCGAGGGTGGTCATGGCGGTGACATCGAGACTGCAACCGGTCCCGGGCACGGGTAACCCCAATCCCGGGCGTTCCGACGAAGAATGGCGGCTGCGCCGGGAACTGGCGGCCTGCTACCGCCTGATCGCGCATTTCCGCATGACCGACCTCATCTTCACCCATATCTCGGTGCGGGTGCCCGGGCCGGAGCATCATTTCTTGATCAACCCCTATGGCCTCTTCTTCGACGAAATCACCGCCTCCAACCTGGTGAAGATTGATCTCGACGGAAATGCCGTCGAGCCGAGCCCCTATCCGGTCAATCCGGCGGGTTTCGTGATCCACAGCGCCATCCATAGGGCCCGGGACGATGCCCATTGCGTGCTGCATACCCACACCAAGGCCGGCTGCGCCGTGGCGGCGCAGCGGGATGGCCTGCTGCCGCTCAATCAGATCTCGCTCGAATTCTACGACAACACCGCCTATCACGATTACGAAGGCATCGCCCTCGACCTCGATGAGCGGGAGCGGCTGGTCGCGGATCTGGGCACGAAGCCGGTGATGATCCTGCGCAACCACGGTTTGCTGACCGTCGGCCGCGATGCGCAGCAGGCCTTTCTGCGCATGTATTACCTCGAAAAGGCCTGCGAGATTCAACTCGCCGCGCAAGCCGGCGGCACGGCCCTGGTGCTGCCGCCGAAAGAAGTCTGCGAGCATACCGAACGCCAGTTCAACGCGCCGGTGGTGAAGCCGACCAGCAAGGACCTCCTCTCCGATCCCGACGGTTACGATCTCTCCTGGGCGGCGCTGCTGCGCCTGCTGGACCGCATCGATCCCAGCTACAAGAATTGACAGGTGTGAAAATGTTCCGGATGAGGCCGAACCCGGCCCGATGGGTGGCGTGCGTCGCGATCCTGCTTCTGGCCGGCTGCTTTTCCGCGGGGGCGGCGGCCGATGATTTTTCCGGCGTCTACAATGCTGAAGGAAAAACCGCCAGCGGTTCGTCCTATAAGGGCGCCGTCCAGATCGAGAATCTCGGATCGCTCTATGCCGTGCTCTGGAAGCTCAAGGACAACGAGGCCTATAAAGGCATCGCGATCCCGATGGACAATGTGCTGGGCGCTGCTTACGGCCCTCCCAATACGAATTTCGGCCTGGTCGTTTATCGCATCAAGGGCGGAACGCTGGAAGGAATCTGGGCCGATAGCGGCAATCTGAAATCCGAGCTCGGCCGGGAATCCCTGGAAGGGCCGGTGGGTCTCTCGGGCGAGTACAAGATTACCCTTGGTCAGAATCGCGACGGCGTCACCAATTATGGCGGCAAGGTGCTGATCAAGCCGAACGGCCAGACTTATCTCCTGGTCTGGCTCGTGCCGAAGCCCAGCACGATCGGTGTCGGCATCCGCATGGACGATCTGCTGGTCGTGGCCTATGGGCCGGATCCGAAACATATGCCGGGTGTGGTCGCCTATCGGAAGAACGGCCCCGGTTTGGAAGGCGAGTGGTCCATCGGGACGCAGCCGAAGGTCGGCACGGAAACGCTTCTGCGCCCCTGATCCGTTTCACCCCTGGTCCGTTTCATCTCGGCTGGCCCTCAATAGGGCGTGCCGTCCTTATGCGTGAATTGCCACTTCCCGTCGGGTCCGGCCACGGCCTGAATATCGTCCTCGGGATAGAAAGCCGAATCTCCCGATAGCCGGTCGCCGATCTCGAGGAAGACCACCGCCGATGCGGTCGGATTGACGAGGTGATGCGCCGTGCCGCCTGCGGGAAATCCGGCACACATGCCGGGGCGCAACGGAATGGCGCCTTGATCCGTGTAGAGCAGGGGCTCGCCCTCCAGCACATAGATGAATTCATCCTGGCGCGAATGCCGGTGATGCAGGGCCGAGATCCCGCCCGGCCCGAGGGTCGTCAGATTGATCCCGAAATTCTTCAGGCCGAAGAGATCGCCCAAGGGCCGCTTGGTGCGCTTCGCCATGCGTGACGCGAACGGTTCCGGATAGTTGGTGACGCGCGC
>DASYDA010000008.1:0-11075 GCA_036499865.1 Dongiaceae bacterium
GCCCATCTTGAAATCGACGCTGTCCCGCGCCCAATGGGCGAGCACGCCGGAGACCGAAGAGGCCACCACCTGATTGGATTGGCTGCCCACCGCCACCGCCGGCGGCACCCCGATGAAGATCAGCAGCGGCGTCATCAGGAAGCCCCCGCCGACGCCGAACAGGCCGGAGACCAATCCGGCGAGACCGCCGATCCCCAGGAGCAGGACGGCATTCAGCGACACTTCGGCGATCGGCAGATAGATCCGCAGGCCGAGGAACCAGTCGGAAATGGCCTGAAAGGCGTTCAAGATGCCGGTTCCCCCGTGCCCCATGCCGGGTGCGCGACCCGGCACACGTCCAGCCTTATGCCGCGACTGGATCGGACCGGAAGAGGCCGGGATGAGAACCCGGATACCGGAATCGGAGACGGCCGCGGAGGACCTCAGGGCCTCCGACTCGGGACCGATGACCAATCGTGATTCAATCTACGCTCCGCCTCTACGCGACGGAAGCGATTGCCCGCAGGATATTGGAAATTCACAATCAATTTTACGCGCGCGGTCAATCTCACGCGCGGGGTCCCGCTTTCAGAACTTTCCGTTCTGGGGGAATCAGCGGAAGGAATAAGGCCGTTACTTGATCGGCCGTTACTTGATCAGCCATTACTTGATCAGGATGTCGTTCAGCTCTTCGAGTTGCGCCCGCGCCCGGATCAGATAGAAGCCCTGTGCCGCGAGATGGTTCGGCTGCAGCAGCGCGTCCGGACGGCCGTTGATCACGATCCAGGGCCGGAGTTCGGCGCCTTCCAGCATGCTTTCCACCATGCGGTCCCAGACGGTCTTCGCACCCTTCTCGGCGAGGATGCCGGAGAAATCCTTGCCGAGATCGCGCAGCAGCATCGCGTTGGCGTAAAGCAGGCCCTTGTTCTGGTAGAAGACATCGTCGGCATGGAAATCGACCCAATTGCCGGAATACTGGTCGATCTGCCGGTTGGTCTTCTCGGAAGCGGCGCCGAGATCGTTGCCTATGCGATTCAGCGTATCGATGAGGTTGTCGGCGCGGCGCTCGAAGGCGGCGTTGTTCTTGGCGAGCCGGGCGTTATAGGCGAGCAAGGCCCGCCTCCCTTGGCGATATTGGTCCTCGGACGTCGCGGTCGGCCAGATCGAGACCGTTGGATTCCAGACCCAGACATCGGGGGCGTAATTGAGCGCACTGGCCGCCGTCTGAAGATCGGGATCGGCGCTGCTGGTGCTGCGGTTGCGGCCGATCTGATCCTGCAGCTCGATGGAGAAGCGCTTCAAAGCGCCGATCATGCCCTTCTGGAAATTCGGCATGTTGTCCAGCGCCCAGCCTGGGAAAAAGAACGGATCATTGGCGGGCCAAGCCGTGTGATTGACCTCGCGGTCAAGCAACGCCGCCGCCGTGGCGACGGCCTGACTGGCGCCCTGCTCCACCGGCGGCGCCGAGAAATTCGGGTCATCGTTGATCTTATGGGTCAGCACCATGCCGACCGGATAATAGAGGACGATGACCAGGACCACGACGATCGCGGTCCATTTGATCGTGCTGCGCAGTCGTCCGCCACCACCCGATACCGGACCTTCGCCCAACATCGGATCGGGGCGATTGCGGCGAAACAGGCGGGAAAACCAGCTGCGGCGCGGCGCCGGCTTATCGATCAGCAGATCATCGGACATGACATCTCCGGCAGCGGGGGCAGCAGGCGTTTCGGCTGTTGCCTCTCCCTAAATGGCGGTTTACCGGCCTCACTGCAACCTTAAGCCCAAAATCCAGGCCCAAACCTAGGCGTGAAGAAAGCCCACGATATCCTCGGCTTCCTTCAGGATCGGCTCGGCGATCGCCCGAGCGCGCTGGGCACCCTGGCGCAACACCCGGTCCACCTCGCTCGGCTGGCCGAGCAAACGCTGCATTTCGGCACCGATCGGGCCCAGAGTCGCAACGGCGAGATCGGTCAGCTCCTTCTTGAAGACGGAAAACTCTCTTCCGGCGAAGGCCTGCACCACATCGCCGATCTCCCGGTCGGACAAGGCCGCATAGATCGCCAGCAAATTGAAAGCTTCCGGTCGCGCCGCCTCTGCTTCCGCTTTGATGCGGCCCTTTTCGTCGAGAGATTCCGGTCCGGGCAACGGCTCCGGATCGGTCTTCGCCTTGCGCAGCTTGAGGGCGATCGCGTCGGCATCGTCGGTCATGTTGATGCGGCTGTAATCGGAAGGATCCGATTTCGACATCTTCTTGGTGCCGTCGCGCAAGGACATGACGCGTGCCGCCGGGCCGCCGATCACCGGTTCAGGCAAGGGAAAGAGGTCGCAGTTGTAATCCGTGTTGAACTTCTGCGCGATGTCCCGCGCCAGCTCCAGATGCTGCTTCTGGTCCTCGCCCACCGGCACATGAGTCGCCTTATAGGCCAGGATATCCGCGGCCATCAGCACCGGATAGGTATAGAGACCGACCGAGGCGTTCTCGCGGTCCTTGCCGGCCTTTTCCTTGAACTGGGTCATGCGGTTGAGCCAACCCACCCGCGCCACGCAATTCAAGATCCAGGCGAGCTGCGCATGGGCGCGGGACTGGCTCTGGGCAAAGATGATGCTGTGCTCGGTGTCGATGCCGGACGCCATGAAGGCGGCGGTCACTTCCCGGATATTGTGGGAAAGCTCCTTGGGGTCCTGCCAGATCGTGATCGCGTGCAGATCGACAACGCAGAAGATGCAGTCATATTGCTTCTGCATCCGGACCCAATTCCTGACCGCGCCCAGATAATTCCCGAGATGAAGCGTATGAGTCGGCTGGACGCCGGAGAAAATGCGGCCTTGCATGGCGGAAGCTCGATTTCGTTAAAGAAAGTTGGATCGGGCGCTCTTATCGCCGCTTAGGCCTGATTTCGCAAGGAAATTGGCCAAAAATAGCGCGACAACCCGTTGCCAAGCGTTACCATTCGACAGGCCTTATCCGGGTCGTCGGTATTGATTCCGGGCGTTAAAGCCCTAATATTGTTGCTTGAGATCTTATCGGGTGAAAATTCACCCTCATTCGCACAAGGAGCGAAACCACATGGCCATTGGACCGGAGAACCGGACCGTTTATCGGCCCGCTGGACAGGCCCAGGCAGTCGGCATCGACCAGGGCCTTCGGGCTTATATGATCGGCGTCTACAACTATATGGGCGGAGGCTTGATCCTTACCGGCGTCCTCGCCTACGCCTTTGCCTCGACCCCCTCGCTCTGGCAGCTCGTTTACCAACAGACCGATCGCGGACTGGCGCCCACGGGGCTCGGCTGGATCGTGACCTTCGCGCCGCTGGCCTTGATCCTGTTGCTCAACTTCAGGATCCAGTCGATGTCGACCGCCGCCGTCCAGGCGATCTATTGGGTGTTCACCGCCCTTATGGGCGTCTCGCTGACTTCCGTGGGGCTGCTCTATACCGGAGAGAGCATCGCACGGACCTTCTTCATCTGCGCGGCGACCTTCCTCGGCATGAGCCTCTACGGCTATACGACGAAGCGGGACCTGACGGGCATCGGCCATTTCCTGGTCATGGGCGTCTGGGGCCTCCTCGTCGCGATGGTGGTCAACATGTTCCTCGCCTCGAGCGGCCTGAATTTCGCGATCTCGCTGCTGGGCGTGCTGATCTTCACCGGCCTGACCGCCTATGACACGCAGGCGATCAAGTCCATGTATCTGCAGTCCGACGGCCGGGATATCGCGGCCAAGAAGTCGGTCATGGGCGCGGTCCGCCTCTACCTCGACTTCGTCAACCTGTTCCTGTTCATGCTGCGCTTCATGGGCAATCGCCGCTGATAAGCAGCGGACTTCTCGCGTCGAACCGGGGCCTCATGGCCCCGGTTTTGTTTTGGGGCCGGCTTGTTTTGGGGGCAGGTTGTTTTGGAGGCAGGGGCCGCTACTGGAACAGTTTCAACGCGTTCTGCAGAGTTTCCAGCACGCCCCAGATCAGCGGAATGCCGACCAGCGCCCAGGCCAGGACCAGCTTCAGCCCCGCATTGTCGGGAGCGCCGGGGGCGGGAATGCCGGGATCGGGTGCATTGGATTCACGATTCATCGATGCCTCCCTCAGTTTGCCCGGGTCTGGGTGAGATAGTGCCGCTCCAGCACCGGCTTCATCGCGAGGTTGCAGAGGAAGCCGATCAGCAGCAGGCCGGCCATGATATACATGGTGACGGTATAGGCATCCGCCTTCGCCACGCCTTGCTCGAGCTGGTATTCCCGGATGTAGTTCACCAGGACCGGCCCGAAGATTCCGGCCGCGGACCAGGCGGTTAGCAGCCGGCCGTGGATGGCGCCCACATATTGGACGCCGAAGACATCCCTGAGATAGGCCGGGATGGTGGAGAAGCCTCCCCCATACATGCTGAGGATGACGCCGTAACAGAGGACAAACAGCGTCACGCTGCCCATCTTCGCGGTACTGGGCACCACCGCATAGAGCAGGATGCCGAGCAGGAAGAAGGCCGCATAGGTGTTCTTGCGGCCGATATAATCGGAGACCGAGGCCCAGAAGAAGCGCCCGGCCATGTTGAAGAGGCTGAGCAATCCGACGAAGCCCGCGGCGGCGACCGGCGAGATCCGGCCCTGGAACATCTCCTGGCTCATCGCCGAGGCCTGGCCGAGCACGCCGATGCCGGCGGTCACGTTGAGGCAGAGCACCCACCAGAGCAGATAGAATTGCGGCGTCTTCAACGCCTCGTCCACATGGACAACGCGGTCGGTGACCAGCTTTTTCGCCTGGGTCGGGGCGACATAGCCCGGCGGCGCCCAGCCCGACGGCGGAACGCGCACGATGATCGCGCCGACCAACATGAAGCAGAAATAGATGATGCCGAGGGCGATGAAGGTTTCCTGCACGCCGATATGCGCGTCGGTGGTGAATTTTCCCATCAGCCAGACCGAAAGCGGCGAGGCGATGAAGGCGCCGCCGCCGAATCCCATGATGGCCATGCCGGTCGCCATGCCCGGCCGGTCGGGAAACCAGGTGATCAGCGTCTTCACCGGCGAGATATAGCCGATGCCGAGGCCGCATCCGCCCAGCACGCCGTAACCCAGATAGACGATCCAGAGCTGATGCGCGGCGACCCCGATCGCCGAGACGATGAAACCGCTGCCGAAGCAGCAAGCAGCGGTGAACATCGCCTTGCGCGGCCCCACCCGGTCCAGCCATGTGCCGGTCAAGGCCGCGGACAGGCCGAGGAAGACGATGGCGATGCTGAAGATCCAGCCCAGTTCCGGGAGCGTCCAATCCTCGGGCGTGGAAGCGGTGATGCCGATCAATTTCGTCATCGGCAGGTTGAACACGCTGAAGGCATAGGCCTGGCCGATGCAGAGGTGGACGCAGAGGGCGGCCGGTGGAACCAGCCACCGATTATAGGCCGGCCGCGCGACGATTTTTTCCCGATCGAGCACTGCAAGCATGGTGCGATTCTCCCGATTCCGGACGACGCGCGAGAGCCATTGCCGGATGGGAGACCATGACAATTCGACGTCAGATATATCGTTCTACGATATAATAGCAGTTAGAAACCTGTCGTCCACACCGATCGCAGCGGCTCATAGTCGCGTCCGAGCCAAATCCCCTTGAGCCCGTATCCTGTCTCGGGGGCGGATATCTTGAGCAACGGATATCGGCTATGGTTTCGGCGCCGGCCCGAAAATCACGCCGATGCGCCGGCCCTCGGACGCCGGGGATGACGTCGGCAGGGGTTAGTTCGTCAGGGGAAATTGAATGTACACGCTCTATTGGACACCTGGCTCGGCCTCCATAGCGCCGCATGGCTGCCTTGAGGAAGCCGGCGTTCCCTACGCTCTGAAACTGGTCGATCAGGGAAAGGGCGAGCACCGCATGCCGGAATATCTGAAGCTCAATCCGGCCGGCAAAATTCCGACCCTGATCATCGACAATGAATTCCTGATGACCGAATCCGCGGCGATGTGCATGCTGATCGCCGACCGTCATCCGCAAGCGAAACTGGCGCCGGAGATCGGCGATCTGGCGCGCGGCCATTTCTATATGTGGCTCAGCCATCTCACCAACACGCTGCAGCCCGCGATCCTGCGCTTCTATTACTCCGAGCGTTACACCTCCGCCGCGGACGGCGCGAAAGCCGTGGTCGAGAAAGCCATGGAGGAAGTCACCACGCTGTGGCAGCGGATCGAGGATCATTTGAAGGCGAAGGGGCCCTATCTCCTGGGCGACCGTTTCTCCGCCGCCGATATCTTCTGCTACATGCTCTCCACCTGGCAGGATCCCTGCCCGAACACTTATGCGCGATTCCCCAGCGTGAAGCGGCTGGCCGATCTGGTCAGCGCCCGGCCTGCGATCGCCAAGATCGTCAAGGTGAACGAAGCGGCCTGACCGAACTTGCCGCTCGACCCGGTCAATCCACAGGCTATCAACCCACAGGCGGTGCTCGGTTTCTGGTTTTCCGATCGAGCCCGCGCTTTGTGGTTCGAAAAGGACCCCGCTTTCGACGCCGAGATCCGCACGCGCTTCGGCGCCGCGATCGATCGCGCGGTCGCCGAGGATTTCGCGGATTGGTGCGCGGATTGCGATGGCGCGCTGGCGCTGCTGATCCTGCTCGACCAGATGACGCGCAACATCTTCCGCGGCGATCCGCGCTCCTTTGCCGGGGACCCGCGGGCGCGGGCGGTCGCCGGCACGGCCATCGCAGGCGGGCTGGAGCGGCGTCTTCCCTTCATGAGACGCCGCTTCTTCTACCTCCCCTACGAGCACAGCGAATATCCGGCGGATCAGGAACGGTCGCTGGCCCTGTTCAGCGGACTGATGGCCGAGGTGACGCCGGAAGACCGCATCGAGGCCGATGAGCAGTTGCAGGCGGCGCAACGCCATCATGAGATCATCCGGCTCTTCGGCCGGTTTCCTCACCGAAACGCCATCCTCGGCCGGATTTCCACGCCGCAAGAAATCTCATTCCTGGCGGGACCGAATTCGTCCTTCTGAACCGCCTCCGCGCTGAGGAATGCTGACAATCCGGGTCCGGAATCCGAACCCTGGCAATGGCTTGCGCCTTGGGTTAAGTTTTGCCGCCCTTCACCAGCGGAAACCTTTATGCGCCGTTCATCTTTGCTCCTCGCCACCGCCCTCAGCCTGATCGGTTTTGCCGCGCCGATGGCGCCCGCTTTTGCCGATTACAAAGCCGCGGAAGCGGCGCTGGAAGCGGGAGATTTCGATAAAGCGATCCCGCTGCTGGACGAGGAAGCCAGGCTCGGCAATCCGGTCGCCGCCTACAATCTCGGCCGCCTCTACGAGCAGGGCTCGGCGGGCGCTCCGGATTACCAGAAGGCCGCCGCCTATTACCGTGTCGCCGCGGAACTGCAGCAGGCGCCGCAATTCGACGGCACCGCCCTCGGCCCCCAAGGCGGGCAGCTGATCCAGGCGGCGCAGATGTATGCGCAATACTCGCTGGGCCGGCTCTATGAAGCCGGCCAGGGCGTGCCGCAGGACATGACCCAGGCCGCGCAATGGTATGGCCGCGCCGCCGATCTCGGTCATCCCCAAGCGGCGATGCGCCTCGGCTTCCTCTATCGCGACGGTGGACCGGGGCTGCAACCGGACGGCCGCCTGGCCGAACGGTATTTCTCCGAGGCCGGCGATGCCGGGAATGCTGGCGCGCTCAACGAAATCGGGCTGATGTATCTCAAGGGCAAGGCGGTCACCCGCAATGCCAAGCTCGCCCATGACTGGTTCGAGAAGGCCGCCGCCCAGGGCAATGTCGAAGCCGAATATAATCTCGGCCTGCTCTATCAGGCGGGCTATACCGGCCAACCGGATTACATCCAGGCCGCCGATCATTTCGAGACGGCGGCCAATGCCCTCGACGGCCCTTCCATGCTGGCGGTCGGCCAACTTTATGCCGACGGCAAGGGCCTGCCGAAGGATCTGATCCAAGCCCATATGTGGTACCAGCTCGCGGGCGATCACGGGGCGCCGCAGGGCAAGCAGCTGATGGCCGGGCTTGAGCCGCATATGTCGGCCGACGAGATCAGCCGCGCGGCCAATGCCCATGACGCCTGGCAGCCGCGCAACAACAACGGCCTGCCGATCCCGAACGAAACGCCGGTTGCCCAGCAACAGGCTCCCGTGGAAGCGGCACCGGTCGCGGCCACGGCACCTGCAGAACCGGCCACCATCGCCAGCCAGGCGCCGACGCCCGTGCCGGCGCCTGCTCCAGCGCCGGTGGCGGCGGCCGAACCCGCGCCGCAGCCTGCGGTCACGCTACCGGCCCCGTCGGTCGCGGCACAGCCTCTGGAATCGCAATCCGCGCCACAACCTGCGGCACCGGTCGCCGAACCGGCGCCACAGCCTTCCGTCACCAAGACCGTCACGGAGCCTCTGCAGCTCCAACCGGTGCCCGCGCCCGTACCGCCGGCGGCCGCATCCGCCGCCGCCGCGCCCGCTGCGACAGAAACGCCGGCCGCCAGCGCACAGCCCGCGGTATCGGCTGCTACGGCCAGCGAAAGTCCAACGCCGCCGGCGCCGATATCCCCGGTTCCGTCCTTCTCCGAAACGGCACCGGTGCAACCTCAGCTTCAGGCGGCACCGCCGGCTCCGGCCGCGCCGGCCCCTGTCGTGACCGAGTCCGCACCGGCTGCTGCTCCAGCGGCACCTGTTGCACCCGTGGTTTCGTCGACGACACAGACCGCGTCCACGACGTCAACCGCCTCGACTGCGGCTCCGTCGGCGACGGAAGCACCGGCAGCCGCGCCGGCCGTGGCGCCCACGCCGAAGAATCCGGCTTTGTTCGAGCACTGATCGCTCCGGCGGGACGCGCGGTTCGCGAGACGGGTTTATCCGGCCGCAGGCGCGCGGTAGGGCGCGATCTGATCCATCAGCCAGTCGCGGAATGCCCGGATCTTGGGCCGCTTCAGCGCGTCGCGCACATAGACGACGTAATAGCCGGTATCGAGCGACACCGAGATATCGAAGGGCTTCACCAGGCGCCCAGCCCTGAGATCGTCGCCAGCCAGGATGGTGTTGCCGAGCGCGATGCCGAGCCCATCCACCGCGGCGCGGATCAGCAGATTCGAATAGTTGAAGCTGAAGCCGGCTTTCAATTCCATGCCGGAGACGCCGGCATGTTCGAACCATTGCCGCCAGAAATCGAATTGCGCGGCTTCCCAGGTGCTGTCGGAGAGCAGGTTGAAGTGCGTGAGGTCGCGCGGTTCGCGGATCGGCGGATCGCCGTTCATCAGCGCCGGGCTGCAGATCGGGAAAAGATCGTCATGGAGCAGCAATTCGCTTTCGACTCCCACCCAGCGGCCGCGGCCATAGCGAACGGCGATATCGATGCCGCCATGGCCGATCTGCTCCACGCGGTCCGTGGCGGAGATCCGGACCTCGATCCCGGGATGCTTGTCGCGAAAATCATAGAGGCGCGGCACCAGCCAGATCGAGGCCAATGACGGCAGCACGCTGACGGTCAAGGGTCCGCCCTGGCAGGACTGGCGCAGTTCGGCGGCCGCTTCCGCCAATTGCTGGAAAGCCGCCCGGACCGGCGGCAGGAACTGTCTTCCGGATTCGGTCAGGCGCAGCACCCGGCCGCCGCGGTCGAAGAGCGGCTGGCCGACCCATTCCTCCAGCGCCTTGATCTGATGGCTGATCGCACTGTGGGTGACGTTCAGCTCCTCGGCAGCTTTGGAAAAACTCAAATGTCGGGCAGCGCTTTCGAAGTAACGCACTGCTTTCAAAGGCGGAAACTGGGCCATGGGGACCTGTGACGAATTCTAACAGAACAAGTTAGAAACGATCATTTGTCGGCGCGGAAATTCAAGCACAAGTTAAGGGGAAGGGCAATGTCGCCCAAAGGTGATGTGAGGGAATTATGGCACAGACAATGATGAGTTCGGGCCTCAAGGCGAGCCACCCGCAGGCCCATATCTCCGTCCTGGAACAGGGCACGATCCGCGTCTTCAATGTGTTGCAGAACTGGGTTGAGCGGCGCCGCGCCCGCAACCATCTCTACAGAATGCCGGACTATATCCTGCGCGATATCGGCGTCAGCCGCTCGGAGGTTGCCGAGGAATACAGCAAGCCGTTCTGGAAGGAATGATGAGGAGACACTGCGTTCCCGGTCCCGCGCTCAGTCTCACGCATGACATTTGATCGCCTCGCCCCCAAACCCGGGCGAGGCGATCTTCATTGAGGGCTTACCTTCAACGTCATTCGCTCATTTCGGGGGGGCCGATGGGATTGCAGCACTATTTCCGTGCGGAGCTCGACCGAAGTCGCGCCGCCGCCTTTGGATATCTCCTCCTTCACCCAAGAGGATCGCTGACGGATCAGGCCGCGTGCGCGTTGTGCCGGGAGTCGCCGGATTTGCGGTAGAGCCAGACCGTGGCCGGCGGCAGGTTCTGCAGCACGCGATCCTGCACGCTGCCGCTGACGCCAAGCTTCTGGCGGTTGAGCGGCGAGAACAGGCCATAGGTGAACTGGATCAGCGGCGCGCCGGGCTCCAGGACCGCGAAGGCCTGGGCGCCGATCCGATGCTGCACCGCCTTCTTCATAGAGAGCAGCGGCAGGCTGGAGATGATCGCTTTCACCGGCGCGATGCCCTCGCGTTTCAGCAATTGCTGCAGATGCATCGCATCGCCCAGCAGGATTTTGACACCGGGATAACGTTCGACCAGATGCCGGTGCAGGATCGGATCGCGCTCGACGACGATCACCCGATCGGGCGCAACGCCGCAATCCAGGATCGCGCGGGTCACCGGCCCGGTGCCGCCCCCCAGTTCGACGACATAACCCTCGGACCGGCTGGGAATATGCCGGGCCATCGCCGCCGCCAATTCGGGGCTGCTGACCGTGACGGCTCCGATCTTGAACGGATTCTTAAGCCAGAGTTTGAAGAGCAGGCGGGAATCGGAAAGCATGATGTTCTGATCTTTGTCCTTTGGGTAGCTGTGATTCTAACCAAGGTCAGGCGTCACGGGAATAGCGTCGTAACACCCCTGTCATATAGGCAGGACCCGTGTCGGCCAAAGAGAATCAGGCCAAAAGCACGATCTTGCCTGTGGACCGGCGCGAAATCAGAAGATCGAAAGCCTGCGC
>DASYDA010000009.1:0-3622 GCA_036499865.1 Dongiaceae bacterium
TCTGGTCGCGGAATATTTCCCCGCCATGGCCTCGCGCATCTCCGGCATCGGCATGACCGGCATCCAGCGCCGGGTGCTGGAATTGCACGGCCGCGCCTGGTCGGAGGATTTCGTGGCGCTGCCGGTGGGCGGTTTCTACAAATTCAGGAAGAGCGGCGAGACCCATGCCTGGGGCGCCGAACTCATCCACATGCTGCAAAGCGCCGTCGCCAGCGAATCCTACCAGACCTTCAAGCGCTATTCGGAAGGCGTCTCCAAGGCGCCGCCGGTGGCGATCCGCGATCTCCTGGATTTCGTGCCGACCGGCAACCAGATCGCCATCGACGAGGTCGACAGCATCACCGAGATCCGCAAGCGTTTCGTGACGCCGGGCATGTCGCTGGGCGCGCTCGGGCCGGAAGCGCATGGCACGCTGAACGTCGCCATGAACCGGATCGGCGCCAAATCGGATTCCGGCGAGGGCGGCGAGTTCGCCTCGCGCTTCAAGCCGCGGCCGAACGGCGACAACGCCAATTCCGCGATCAAGCAAATCGCTTCCGGGCGCTTCGGCGTGACCGCGGAATATCTCACCAATTGCCGTGAGATCGAGATCAAGGTCGCGCAAGGAGCCAAGCCCGGCGAAGGCGGCCAATTGCCCGGCTTCAAGGTGACGGTGGAGATCGCCCAGCTTCGCCATGCAACGCCCGGCGTCTCGCTGATTTCCCCGCCGCCGCATCACGACATCTATTCCATCGAGGATCTGGCCCAGCTCATCTATGACCTGAAGCAGACCAACCCCAAGGCCAAGGTCTGCGTGAAGCTGGTGGCGCGCTCCGGCATCGGCACCATCGCCGCGGGAGTCGCCAAGGCCAAGGCGGACGTGATCCTGGTCTCCGGCCATGTCGGCGGCACCGGTGCCTCGCCCCATACCAGCATCAAATATGCCGGTGTGCCCTGGGAGATGGGCCTCTCCGAGGTGCATCAGGTGCTGACCCTCAATCGCCTGCGGCATCGCGTGAAGCTCAGGACCGACGGCGGCATCAAGACCGGGCGCGACGTGGTGATCGCCGCCATTCTCGGCGCCGAGGAATACGGCATCGGCACCGCCTCGCTGATCGCCATGGGCTGCATCATGGTGCGGCAATGCCATTCCAACACCTGCCCGGTCGGCGTCTGCACCCAGGACCCGCGGCTGCGCGAGCGCTTCTCGGGCACGCCGGAGAAGGTGGTCAATCTCTTCAGCTTCGTCGCCGAGGAGGTGCGCGAGATTTTGGCTTCGCTCGGCTTCCGCAACTTGAACGAGGTGATCGGCCGCACCGAGCTCCTGGAACAGGTGAGCCGGGGCGCCGCCGATCTCGACGACCTCGATTTGAACCCGATCCTCGCCCAGGCGGATTCCGGCGACCAGGCGCGCTATTGCACGCTGGAAGGCCGCAACGAGGTGCCGGACACGCTGGACGCGCAGATGATCACCGATGCCGCGCCTTTGTTCGAGGCCGGCGAGAAGATGCAGCTGCAATACAACATCCGGAACACCTATCGCGCCATCGGCACGCGGCTTTCGTCGCACATCACCAAGAAGTTCGGCATGTTCGGGCTGAAGCCCGGCCATGTGACCGTGCGGCTGCGCGGTTCCGCCGGCCAGTCGCTCGGCGCCTTCGCGGTGCAGGGGCTAAAGCTGGAAGTCTTCGGCGACGCCAATGACTATGTCGGCAAGGGCCTTTCCGGCGGCACCATCGTGGTGCGGCCGCTGCCTTCAAGCCCGCTGGTCACCAACCAGAACACCATCATCGGCAACACGGTGCTCTACGGCGCTACGGCGGGAAAACTCTTCGCGGCCGGCCAGGCCGGCGAACGCTTCGCCGTGCGCAATTCCGGCGCCTCCGTGGTGGTGGAAGGCTGCGGCTCCAATGGCTGCGAATACATGACCGGCGGCACCGCGGTGATCCTCGGCGGCGTCGGCGACAATTTCGCGGCCGGCATGTCCGGCGGCATGGCCTTCGTCTATGACGAAGCCGGCAGCTTCCCGATCCATGCCAATGACGAGAGCGTCATCTGGCAGCGGCTGGATTCAGCCTATTGGGAAGCGCATCTCAAGGCGCTGGTCGAGGAGCACGCCAAGGAGACCCAGTCCAAATTCGCGGTGCGATTGCTGGCGGACTGGCCGCTGGTGCGCGGCCGCTTCTGGCAGGTGGCGCCAAAGGAGATGCTCGACAAGCTGGAACACCCGCTCTCCGACCGACCGGCCAAGAAGCTGGCGGAGTGACACGGTCGAAGGCGCCTTGATTCCGCCTCCTTTCGGCGGTATCGCAGCGCGCCTTCGATTCACTGCTGCGGGAAAGCCGACGTGATCAATTTCTCACTGCTCTTCGATCTCGACGGCACGCTCTGCGACACCGACCACCTGCACCATGAGGCGTTCTCGACGCTGCTGAAGGAATTCGGGCGGACGATCACGCGGGACGAATACAAGACGCAGATCATGGGCCGGCCCAACGATGCAATCATGCGCGACCTGTTGCCGGAGGTCCCGGTGGCGCGGCATGCGCATTACGCCGATCGCAAGGAGCAGATGTTCCGCGATTCGCTGGACAAGCTCACGCCGACGCCGGGGCTTGCCGAATTGCTGGATTGGGCGGAGCGGCATGCAATCGGCGTCGCGGTGGTTACCAACGCGCCGCGCCCCAATGCGGAGCAAATGCTGAAAGGCCTCGGCCTCGACACGCGCATCGCCACGCTGGTGATCGGCGCCGAGTTGGAACGGGCGAAACCGGACCCTCTGCCCTATCTGACCGGATTGCAGCTCTTGGGCGGCACCGCCGATCGCGCGCTTGCCTTCGAGGATTCGCTGCCCGGCATCCGCGCGGCTTCCGGCGCCGGCATCCCGACTTATGGCATCCGTACCGCTTATGGCGATGCGGAGATGCGCGCGGCCGGCGCCACGCAGACCATCACCGACTTCGCCGATGCGGGGCTCTGGCGGCGGCTGAATGCTATTCTTTCGGCGGCTTGAGATCGCCGGAGATATCGTGCGGCACGCGTTCCGGCTTGCGGTCCATCTTGACCACGCCGCCATGATGCAGATCGCCATGCGGTTTCGTCACCATCGGCTCGACCTTGCCCGGCTCTTTCACCGGCGCTTTTGGCTGCTCGGAGCCGGGCGGATCCTTGACGGCCGGATCGGGGATGGCCGGATCGGGGATGGCCGGGGCAGGTTTCGGCTTTGCCATGGCATACTCCGATGTAACGTTGCGGTATAGCAGCAACCCCCGGCCACACAGACAGTTGCGGATTGCCGCCTCCGATAAGAGACGGCATAGTCGCGCCCACCGACAACATCGCGATCCTCAGATGCTCCCGCACCGCTCCTTCTATTTCATGCGCCACGGCGAGACCGACTGGAACCGCGCGCGCAAGCTCCAGGGCACCACCGACGTGCCGCTGAACGCACTGGGCGAATCCCAGGCCGAGCTCGCCAGAGAGGCAGCCGCCGTCCTGGGATTGAAATCCATCGCGGTCAGCCCGCTCGGGCGGGCACGGCGGACCGCCGAAATCGTCAACCGCGATCTCGGCCTCGTCATGACCGCCTTCATGGAACTCCAGGAATTCGATGTCGGCCCCTATGAAGGCAGCCATGACATGA
>DASYDA010000010.1:0-4630 GCA_036499865.1 Dongiaceae bacterium
TCTTCCCAAAGATAAAAGGCATGCTCCGCCTGCCCCACCAGGCCGGCGCCCACGAGACCCACTCTTAAACGCTTCATTCGTCTTCCGATCAAATTTTCTACTTTGGAACTTGCTTGGTTGGAACGTTCCAATTCACAGCAATGAACACCCGCAGGCCGGAACGTGTCAAGCGAGGAATCTAAATAACGGAATATTTTTTCCAAATCCAGCAAAAGCCGGCGGGTCAGCTTCGCTTCGAAACCACCAGCTTGGCGATCAATATCTGCACGACCTCGCCGCGTTGATTGCGGGTTTCGCTGCGCAACATGATCATGCCGCGATTGGGTTTCGATCGCGACGGCGTCACCGAAAGGATCTCGCTTTCGACATGGAGGATGTCGCCGGGGCGCGTCGCTTGCGGCCAGGAGATCTCTCCCCCGCCGCCGATGACACCGCCTGCGAGCGGCGGTCCGCTCTCCGCCAGAAGCCGCATGGTGATGGCCGCCGTATGCCAGCCGCTGGCGGCAAGCCCGCCGAAGAAAGTGTCCTTCGCCGCGACCTCATCCATATGGAAGGGCTGCGGATCGAATTCGCGGGCGAAGGCCTTGATCGCCTCCGCTTCCATCGTCCAAGTGCCGGTGACGAAACGCTGGCCGGCTGCGAGGTCTTCGAGATAAAGCGGCGTTCTCTCCCGCGAAGGCGCAAGCTCCATATCAGACCAGCTTCGCGTCCAGTGTGATCTCCACCGCCTTCAAGGCCTTGGAAACCGGACAGTTGGCCTTGGCATCTGCCGCCGCGGCCTCGAATGCCTTCGTATCCATGCCCGGCACCGAACCCTCGGTGGTGAGCTCGATCTTGGTGATGGCGAAACCGCCGGAAACCGGGCCGAAGATCACTTTCGCGGTGGTGTGGATGCGGGTCGGTGGATGACCGCCTTGCGTGAGGCCCGCGGAAAGCGCCATGGAAAAACAACCGGCATGGGCCGCGGCGATCAGTTCCTCTGGATTGGTGCCTTTGCCGTCTTCGAAACGCGAGTTGAAGGAATAGGCGCCCTCGAAGGCGCCGCTGCCGAGGCGCATCTTGCCCTTGCCGGTCTTGAGGTCGCCAAGCCATTCCGCATCGGAGCTACGAATTGCCATTGCGGTTTCCTTCCTTGCTGTTTGAGATTCAAACAATACGATCCAGCAACCGATTGAAATCGGAGCCGGTTTCGGCGGTCGACTGCGACGCTTCGCGCATCGCGGACGAGCCCAGGAAATCCTCGAAGCGCGCCATGGTCAGCAAGTGGTCGCGCCACTCGCCGTTGATCTTGAGATATCCCCTCGCCTCGCCGATCTCGCGGAACCCGAACTTCGTCAGAAGATGCCGGCTGGGTTGATTGCCGGGAATGCAGGCCGCATCGACGCGATGCAGGCCGAGCGTCTGGAACGCGTAGGGCAGCAACGCACGCAGCGCATCGCCCATGAAACCGTGATTGGCATGGACCTCGCCCATCCAATACCCCAGATTCGCCGCCTGCGCGACGCCGCGACGGACATTGGTGAGGTTGACCCCGCCCAACAGGCAATCATCGGCGCGCCGGAGAATGTGGAATCCATAGCCGGCGTCGAGACGCCACTCCTGCTGGATCCGCAACAGCCTTTCGCGATAGACGCCGCGATCCAGCGCGTCTTCCCCCCAGGTCGGCTCCCAGGGCACCAGGAAGTCGCGGCTGGCCGCGCGCAACATCGCCCAGGAACGATAGTCGCGGCGAATGGGCGGGCGAAGATAGACGCGCTCGCCAAAGAGCCTGAACTTGGAATAACCGTCGGATCGGAACAGCGGCAGCATGATCCGATCACCCGATCAGGCGAGCTTGCGCCGAACCTCGTCCAGGCTCGGCATACGGCTGACCGGACCCAGTGAGGTCAGTGTTGGGGATGTGGCGAAAATGCGCCGCGCGATCCGCGCGACGTCATCGACACCGACGGCCTCGATCTTCGCCACGATCTCCTCGGTGGGAATGGGACGATCGTAGAGCAGCAACTGGCTGGCCAGTTGCTCGCAGCGGCTGCTGGTGCCCTCGCGCGACATCAGGGTGCCCGCCTTCAACTGCGCCGCGGAGCGCACGACTTCCACCGGATCGAGCGTATCCGCGACTTTCAGGATCTCGTCGCAGATCACCGGCATCATCTCTTCGGCTTCGGTTTCTCCGGTGCCGGCATATACGCCGAAGATACCGGCATCGGTATAGGAACTGGAGAAGGTATGGATGCTGTAGACCAGGCCGCGCTTCTCGCGCACCTCCTGGAACAGGCGAGAAGACATGCCGCCGCCCAGCAATTGCGAAAGCACCGCGGCCGCATAATAGTCGGGGTCGTGATAGCCGACGCCGTCGAAGCCCAGCACCACGTTCACCTGTTCGAGATCGCGCTGTTCCTTGAACTCACCACCGCGATAGATCGCATGCTCCGCTTGCGGGAGCGCGCCGCTCGGCAAACGATCCAACAGGCGGCTCGCGAGATCGACCAATTGCGCGTGATCGATCTTGCCCGATGCCGCCACGATCATGCGTTCCGGCCGATAGCGGCTTTCCAGATATCCCGCGACGACATCTCGCGGCAAGGAGCGCACGATTTCGGCGCGGCCGAGGACCGGCCAGCCCATGGACTGGTCGGGAAACGCGGTCTCCTGGAAATGATCGAAAACGATGTCGTCCGGCGTATCCTCCGCCTGGCCGATCTCCTGCAGCACCACCGCGCGCTCGCGTTCGAGTTCGGCTTCGTCATAGACCGAGTTCTGCAGAATGTCGGAGAGCACGTCGATCGCCAGCGGCATGTCTTCCGCCAGCATCTTCGCGTAGTAAGCCGTCTGCTCGCGGCCGGTATAGGCGTTCAGCAGGCCGCCGACGGATTCGATCTCCTGCGCGATTTCCAGGGCCGAGCGGCGCCGCGTCCCTTTGAAGGCCATATGCTCCAGCAGATGCGCGACGCCGTTATGCTCCAGGACTTCATGGCGCGTCCCGACGCCGGCCCAGATGCCGAGCGAGACGGTCTCGACCGAATCCATCCGGTCGGTCGCCACCCGCAGCCCATTGGGCAGGGTCGTGACCTGGACGGTATTAGAGTTCTTGATGCGCGATGCGACGGTGCTCAATTGCGACTTCCTCCCCGCCGATTGGCGAGTACATAGTTCTGGATCTTGCCAAGATCGTTCGGCAGGACATCGTAACGCTCTTTACGCTGCAAAAGGTCGCCAAGATAGGCCGGCAATTCCGGCCGAATGCCGGTCGCCTTCTCAACCGCATCGGGAAACTTCGCCGGATGCGCCGTCGCCAGGGCCACCACGGGGATCGATTTATCCCTCCGCATGGCCTCGGCGGCCGCGATGCCGATTGCGGAATGCGGGTCGATCAGCATGCCGGTGCGGCGATGGAGATCCCGCATCGCCTTCAGCGTGCCGGCGTCGTCGAGGCGGAAGGCGGAAAACAGACGCCGGATCGCCGGCCAGCCGGCCTTCGGCGCCGTGAAGACGCCGGTTTTGCGGAACTCCACCATGGCCGCGGCGAGTTTCGCGCCGTTGCGGCGGAACAGGTCGAAGAGCAGGCGTTCGAGATTGCTGGAGATCTGGATATCCATCGAAGGGCTGAGGCTGGGCGTCACGCCGGAAATCTTCATCCGCCCAGTGGAGAAGAAACGCGCGAGGATATCGTTCCGGTTCGAGCCCACGATGAATTGATCGATGCCGAGGCCCATCTGCCGCGCGGCATAACCCGCATAGACATTGCCGAAATTGCCGCTCGGCACCGAAAAGGCCAACCGCCTGTCGGGAGCGCCCAGCGAAACGGCGGCGGTGACGTAATAGACGATCTGGGCCATGACCCTGGCCCAGTTGATCGAATTCACCGCCGACATGTTGATGCGGTCGCGGAAGGCGTGATCGTTGAACATCGCCTTCACCAGGTCCTGGCAATCGTCGAAACTGCCATCGATCGCGATGTTGAACACATTGCTGGAATCGATGGTGGTCATCTGGCGGCGCTGGACCTCCGAGACGCGGCCATGCGGATGCAGGATGAAGATGTCGATCGAGCGCCGGTCGCGGCAGGCCTCCAGGGCCGCCGAGCCGGTATCGCCGGAGGTGGCGCCCACGATGGTGACGCGCTGGCCTTGCTGTTTGAGCACATGATCATAGAGGCGGCCGACGAGCTGCAGCGCCAGATCCTTGAAGGCCAGAGTCGGCCCGTGAAACAGCTCCTCGATCCATACGCCCTCGCCCACTTCCACCAGTGGCGCCACCGCCTGATGCCGAAACCCGGCATAGGTTTCCTCGACCATTGCGCGAAAAACTGGTTGCGGGACCGCCCGACCGATGAAGGGAGCCATCACCTTGGCGGCAATTTCGGCATAGGGCTTGCCGGCAAAACCGGCGATGGTCTTCGGTTTCAGGCTGGGCCAGGCCTCCGGCACATAAAGCCCGCCATCGCGGGCGAGGCCGGTCAGAAGAACGTCGGAAAAATCGAGCCGTGGGACCGCCCCACGGGTGCTGACATAACGCAAAATCCACCTCCGGAATGCGGCGCTAGACTAGGGGGGTCTTCCCCCCGGCGCAAGCTTGCGCCCGGCTATTGCAGGCGTTCCGGCGGCAGCCAGAGCGTGACCGAGGTGCCCTC
>DASYDA010000011.1:0-5180 GCA_036499865.1 Dongiaceae bacterium
TCGGTCTTGTCTTCTGCGTGCCGCTCGGATTCTGGGCCCGGCAATTGCTGCGGCATCGGCTCAAGGCAAACTTCCATCGATCCGCCGCCAATCGGCTGCCGGATAAGACGCAACGCCGCGACCTCATGTTGGCGGGGACCATCTTCCTGTTGTGGTCCGGTCAGTACTTCGCCTTCATGACCTGGCTCACCCAATATCTGACCAGCGTCTTAGCACTCGGTCGCGTGGCGTCGGTCTTGGCCTATCTGGTGCCGGTCGTGGTTCTGCTTGGTTTCAACATTCTCACCGGCTGGGCGTTGCGGCACAGGCTTCCGCTGTTTCCGGCGATGGTGTTGGGGCTGATCAGCCAAGCCGCCGTATGGCTGGCGCAGCCCTGGCTTTCCGGCGGCATCGGGCTCATCGGCCTCGTGGTCTATGGGATCGGCGCCGGAATCATCCCGACCTGCCTCTATCATCTGCCGCATGCGATCGCGCGCGGCACGGCCGGCTCGGCTTTCTATGGAATCCTGATGACCGGCCGAAATGTCGGCGTATTCCTGGGGCCGATCTTATTGGCGATGCTGATCGGCAGCGGCCGTTACGCTCTCGGCCTCGGCTGGACCGGCGGTGCGAATTTCATGGCTGCCATCACGCTGTTGGCGGTGCTGGTCGCTCTGGCGCTGTGGCGCCATTTGCGTACGGTTTGACCCCGAAGCGAGGAGTTCGCAGCTCACGGCACCAGGCGATAGCCTCCCGTGTCGGTGACCAGGATCTGCGCCTTCGCCGGATCCTTTTCGATCTTCTGCCGCAGCCGGTAGATGTGGGTCTCGAGCGTATGGGTGGTGACGCCGGCATTGTAACCCCAGACCTCGCCGAGCAACGTGTCGCGGCCGACCGAGCGCTGGCCCGCGCGGTAGAGATATTTCAGGATCGAGGTTTCCTTCTCGGTCAGGCGGATCTTCTTGTTGGCTTTCTCTTCCACCAGCATCTTCACGTTCGGCTTGAAGGTATAGGGACCGATCGCCAGCACGGCGTCTTCGCTCAGGGCATGCTGGCGAAGATGCGCCTTCAACCGGGCCACCAGCTCGCCCAATCGGAACGGCTTCGCAATATAATCGTTGGCGCCGGAATCGAGGCCCTTGATAGTATCGGCTTCGCCGCCGGACGCCGTCACCATGATCACCGGCACCGTGACATGCGCCTTGCGGAGATCGTGGCAGACCTGCCGCCCATCGGCATCGGGAAGACCGACATCGAGCAGCACGGCGTCGAGCTTCTCGCGCTTGGCGACGGCCAAGGCCTCGGCGCCGGTGCCGGCCTGGAAGCATTCGAATTCGCCGTTCTGGCTCAATTGCTCGGCCAGGGTCTTGCGCAGGTCCTCATCGTCATCGACCAGAAGGATGCGTTTGGTGGCGGATTCAGCCATGATCATTGTCTCCGTATTCGGGTCCCGAACGCCTTCGTGAGAAAACCCTTTAGCATGGGAACTAGCATTGGAGCGTAAAGGCATTCAAGGCAACGCGTAATATTATTACCAAAAACTGACCGACACCATCAGGAGCCGACCTTGACCTTTCACGGTTCGAAGGGCCATATCCGGCGGAAAGCGGGACGATTTCCGGCTTTTACCGGTTTTGAAGCAATGATGACACGGCCGTGACAGATCCTTTCACACAGAGCGCATCTTCGCAGACCAATGTGGCGCGCGCTTTGGCGGAACTGCGCCGCGGCGGTGCGATCGCGGTTTCCGCTGGCGAGGATGGGGTTGTCGCCATCGCGGCGGAGCTTCTGGAGGAATCCGGTTTCGCCTGGCTGCTGGGCGTGACGGCCGATTTGGCGGCTTCCGCCGGCTTCCGCCTGTTGGTGACGGCGGAGCGCGCCGCGCGTCTCGGGATTCCCGCGGCAAAAGGCATCGAACGTTTCCGGCTGCTGGCTCTGCCCGAATCGGTATCCGCGGATGCGATTCGCCAATTGGCGGACCCTTCGGCGACCTTGGTCGATCCGCTGTCCCTGGACCTCACCATCCGCGAAGACGTGCCGGCGGTGCTCTGCCAGGCGGTGGTCGAACTTGCCAAGGCGGCGCGGCTGCTGCCCGCCGCCGCGATCGTGGCCGTGCCACGCGCCGCGCTGGCCGCGCTGGTGGCGGAGCCCTTCCGCGTGGCGGCGGGCGACGTGATCGCTTATCGCCGAAGTGCCAGTGCGGGATTGAAGCGGGTTGGCTCGGCCAAGGTGCCCTTGGCCGGCGCAATCGAAACCGAGATCATCGCCTTCCGACCCTCCGATGGCGGCAAGGAACACCTTGCCATCGTGATCGGCACGCCGGATCCGAGCCGTCCCGTCCTCATCCGCCTGCATTCGGAATGCTTCACCGGCGATCTCCTCGGCTCGCTGCGCTGCGATTGCGGCGATCAGCTCCGCGGCGCCATTGACGAGATCGCGAAATCCGGCAGCGGCATCCTGCTTTATCTGGCCCAGGAAGGGCGCGGTATCGGTCTCATCAACAAGCTGCGCGCCTATCGGCTCCAGGATGCCGGCGCCGATACGTTGGAGGCCAATCTCCAACTCGGCTTCGGCGCCGATGAGCGGGTCTATCAGCCGGCGGCGGAGATGCTCCGCCAGCTCGACATCGCCGAGGTGCGGCTGCTGACCAACAATCCGGAGAAGGTCAAAGGCCTCGGCCAATGCGGCATCGCCGTGGTGGAGCGGGTGCCGCACGTGTTTCCCGCCAACGACCACAACGAACGCTATCTCAGCACGAAAGCGCTGCGCTTCGGTCATATGTTCTGAATGGGCCGGGATCGCCGCAGAATGACTTTATCCGGCTGAGATGCTCTGAAACTTCAGAACTTCGGCACCGGTCGGGTCGGTTTCAGGCCAACCGGATTGCCCACCACCAGCACCGTGAGCTTGGCGGGATCGAAGATGCGTTTGGCGGCGGCCTTGGCCTGATCCAGCGTCACGGCGGCGATCTCCTTGTCACGGCGCGTCACATAGTCGATGCCGAGACTCGCCGTCTGGATGCCGAGCAAGGTGCGTGCCGCCGAACGCGTGGTGGTGAAGTTCTGCGCATAGGAGCCGAGCAGATAGGTCTTGGCAGCATCGAGCTCGGCCTGGGTCGGACCGCCGGCCTGCATCTTCGCCCATTCCTGGCGGGTGAGATCGATCACCTTGGCCGCGCTGGCATTCACGGTTTGCGCACCGCCCATGATCAGACCCGCATGGTCCAGCGTCACGAGATCGCTGTCGATCCCGTAAGCGAGGCCGCGCTTCTCGCGCACCTCTTCCATCAAGCGCGAGGAGAAGCCGCCGCCGCCCAAAGTGTAGTTCACGAGATAAGCGGCGAAGAAATCAGGATCGTCGCGCTTGATGCCAGGGCTGGCGAACATGACGATCGATTGCGGCAGATCGCGCTCGATGACGGCGAGGCCGCCTTGACTGTCGATGGTGGCTTCCTGGGGCACCGGCTGATCGCTCTTCGCCGGCAGTCCCGCAAAGGCCTTGTCGAGCAGCGACCCCAATTGCTCCGGCGTCACGTCGCCGACCACCGCGACCATCAGCCGGTCGCGGGTGAAGTTGTTTTTCACAAAACCTTTGAGATCATCGACGGTGATGCCGTCCAGCGATTTCACCGTGCCATCGCCGCGGCGGCCATAGGGATGGTCGCCGAACATGATCCGATTCATCGCCGCGCCGGCGATCGCGTTGGGGTCCTTGTCGTCCTGCGCCGCCATGGATTTGAACTGGCCGCGCATCCGCGACACCGGTTCGGGATCGAAGCGCGGCTTGGTCAGCGCCATGCCCAACATGCCGAAGGCGAGGTCGCGGTCGTCGCTTAGGAAGCGCAGCGAGCCGGTGAACTCGTCCAGCGAGGCGTCGAAGCCGAAATCGATGCCATGATCCGCGAGTTGTTTCTGGAAATCCGCGGAGACGGTATCGCCGGCGCCCTCATCCATCAGACCGGTGACGAAGGTCGCGAGGCCTTCCTTGCCCGCGGGATCGGCGGAACTGCCGCCCTTGAATCCCAAGGCCATGGAGATCAGCGGATTGGTATGATCCTCGATCAGCCAAGCCGTGATCCCCGCCGGGCTTTTGACTTCTTTGATGTCGATCGCCTGGGCCGATCCCGCCGCGAAGAACGGCAGGGTGAAAACGATCAGCAGCAGATAGGAAAGCCGCTTCATTGGATGCCGCCTCCGACCGAGGACGGGGGAGCTGCCGGCGGCTCGCTGTGCGGGACGCCCGGTTTTGGCAGGAGTTCGCCGGTCGCCGAATTGTTGGGCACCAACACCAGCTTTGCGGCCGCCAGCACATCCGCCGCGGTGACGGCGCCGATGCGATCCGGCCAGGCCTGGATATCGGCGAGGCTGCTGCCGGTGGCGATCCGCGTCGCCACCAGATCCGCCGCGCCGGAAAGGCTGTCGCGGGATTTCACCGCGGAAATCTGCATGCGGTGCTTGGCATCCTGCACTTCCTGGTCGGTTACGCCGTCTTTCAGCAATTTCGCGATCTCGTCGTCGATCGCCGCCTCGATCTTGCCGAGCGGCACGCCGTCGCGCGGCGCGCCGTAGAAGGCAAAAGTGCCCTGGTCATAGGCCGAGGCGTCGTAGCTGCTGCCGGCGTAGTCGGCGAGAGCCTCAGTCACCACCAGACGGCGATAGAGCCGACCGACCGACTGGCCGCCCAGGATCTCATCCAGCACTTCCAAGGCATAGGCCTGGTTGCCGTCGGCGGTGCGGTAGGAGGGCGCCTGATAGAGCCGCATAACCGAAGGCTGGGTCACGAATTCGCTGGTCAGGCTGACGCGGCGCGGCGCATAGGCCTGCGGCTCCTTCAGCCGCTGGCGCGCCGGCACGTCCTTCTTGGCGATCGGGCCATAATACTTTTCGGCCAGGGCCTTCACTTCGTCGGTGGTCACGTCGCCGGCGATGACCAGCACCGCGTTATTCGGCGCGTAATGCGCGTGGTAGAAATCGATGGCGTCTTGCGTCGTATAGCCTTCCATCTCATGACGCCAGCCGATGATCGGCAGGCGGTAGGGATGGTTCAGGAACAGCACCGCGTCCAGCATCTCGGTCAGCTGCGCACTGGGATCGTTCTCGATGCGCTGATGGCGTTCTTCCAGGATGACGTCGCGTTCTGGCAGGACGATGGGATCGCTGAGCTCGAGGCCGGTCATTCGGTCGGCCTCCATATCCATGATC
>DASYDA010000012.1:0-3271 GCA_036499865.1 Dongiaceae bacterium
TCGCCGAGAAAGGCGACAAGAGCATCGGCGCCATCGCCTCTTCCCTGGCGGCGGAGATCTATGGCCTCGATATCCTGAAGGGCGACATGGAAGATGCCGCGCACAACACCACGCGTTTCGTGGTGATGGCGCGCGAACCGATCGATCCCGATCCGGCGGACGGCCTGGTGGTCACCAGCTTCATCTTCAAGGTGCGTTCGGTCCCGGCGGCGCTCTACAAGGCGCTGGGCGGTTTCGCCACCAACGGTGTCAACATCACCAAGCTGGAAAGCTATATCCTGGATGGGCAGTTCACGGTGGCCCAGTTCTACGCCGATATCGAAGGCCATCCCGATCAGCGGCCGGTGAAGCTCGCCTTGGAAGAGCTCTCGTTCTTCTCGCGCGAAGTCCGCATCCTCGGCGTTTATCCCGCCGATCCCTTTCGCAGCGCGCTTTCAGGCGCCAAGGCGAAGACCGCCGCGCACTGAACCCGCTGCATGCCGGTCCTCCGCGTACGACCCTCGGTGTGCTGAAAGGCTCAGCGGCCGACCGCCTCATAAACCTTGAAATGCCCAACGAGATTGGCCGGCAGCGCGACCGGCTTCAGCCAGTCCGGCGCCAAGCCGCGACCCAGCCGCGCGTAAAAGGAATCCGGTCCCGCCTTGTTGAGCTGCGGAAAGGAGACGTCGGTGCATCGCGTGATCAAGGAAACCTGTCGCCGGTCGAGGATTTCACGCGCCTTCGCGTTACCGCTCGCGGTACCGGTATCGGTCAGGGCATCTAAATTGTCGAAGATCGCCTGCATGTTGCGGTGATAGGGGCCGGCTACGAAGCGATAGTCCGTCCGGAACAAGAGCTCGGGCGAGGCATAGAGGTCATCCGTCAGGATGACCGGGGCGGTGCCGATTCCGGGATGCGCGGTGTTCAGCCAATCGGCCAGTTCCCGGTATTTGCAGGCCGGAGGCACGCGGGTCTCCGGCAGCGGCAGGGAAAGGATGAGAGGCCCCACGGTGAGGGCCACGGCGGCCAGGGTGAGGGCCGGCGTGCGGGTCAATCGCGAGACGTTCTTGAGGCCGATCTCGGCCATATGGAAGAAGCCGGCGCAGATGATCGCGGGTGCGACCGAGAATTCGACATTGAGGCGGGTGTGCATCAACGCCGCCACCATCATGAATGCCGCGGCGAGGGTCAGCAGGATGCCGGCCATTCGGCGTTCGTCCCGCCACCAGATGCGAAGCGCCGTCGGCAGCAGAAGTACCATCGCGACGGACTGCCCCGCGAAGGCGAGGAAGCTTCGCAGCAGCACCAGGTTCTTCGGCCAAAGCGGCTGCATCTCCGCGACATAGTCGAGAAAGTCGCGCTGCGCCCTGTCGTTCAATTGCCCCATGGGGCCGTAGAGCAGCCCGGGATAGAGCATGAACAAGATCGCGGCGCCGATGGCTGACAGCGCCGCCCCGATCAGGAGACGCCGGCCGATCCCGCCCCGGACCTTGCGCGCCGCCGCGAACACGCCGAACCACAGCAGCGACATCACCAGATAGGGCGCCGATACCTTGTCCAGCTCGGTGGTCAACCACTGGGCGGGCGGATGTTCGATCGGAATGGAGACGAAGATGACGCCGGCCATGGCGAGCGAGAAGGCGGCGCCGGTTCCAGCCCAATCGCGCGATTCACCGCCGCCGCCCCGTTCCAGGTCGAGCAACCAGAAGAGGCCGATGCCGGCGATCACCGGCGCAATCGGAATCATCACCTCGGGGCTGATCCAGATGCCGAGGCCTGCATAGACGCCGGCGATGGCGCCCCAATGCCGCATTCTTTTGGACTCACCGATGCAGGCGCGCAATGCCGCGCCGATGGTCAGCACCGTCAGCAGCAGGATGAGGGTGTGGTGATCGGCCCGGCCGAAGACGCCGTAACCGAAGGCGGCGCCGTTCGTCAGAAGAATGATTGCCGCGAACCGGTGGCCGGGGCTTGGCCAGAGCGGTCGCGCGGCCCAAGTGACCGCGAGGCAGGCGAGAATATGGCAGACCGCCGAGAAGGTTGCGCCGGACCAGTAGATGGCGCGGGGGATATCGGCGCCGAAGAGATGCGCCGCCAGGGCAGGCAGGAGGATCAGGATGTCGACCGGCCGCGTCCAATGCAGCGACAGTCCTTCGGGAGCGCCGACCCGCATCGTCATGGTGTTGTACCAGCCGGTGCCGTCATAGAAGTCGATGACGCGCAGCACGCGCATATAGCTGTCGGTATCGACCAGCCCGCCTTCTTTGAGCACCGTGCCGTTCTGTACGGCATAGAGGTAATGTTCCAACCCGGCGAGCACGACGAAGATCGCGGCACAGATCCAGCCCATGGCGGCGGAAGAGGGCGCCTCTTGTCCGACGCGGTGTGGTGCCGTTTCGTCGAATGCCGTCATGGTCTCCCGCTGGTCTTACCGCCGGGTTGCCCGTTGCGCCGGAACCAGGTCCGCGCGCTCCAATAGTTGATCATCATTCCCGCCAAGGCCCCTAGTGCGACGCCGAGCTCGGGATGCTGGCGTATCAGCGCCGAATTCTCGATCGCCAGCGCATAGACGCCGTAATTCACCGCCCCTCCCAGCGCCATCAGGCCCAGGTAGCCGGCCCATTCGCCGCGCAGCTTTCCGCGGCCAATATTGCCGCGAAAAGTGAAGGATCGGTTGAGAATCCAGGTCCCGGTGGCGACGACGAGAAAAGAAACCGCCCGGCCGCTATAGAATCCGAAGCCGACCAGCAGGAGCAGGCGCAGCAGGCTGGCATCGATGACGAAAGCCAATGTTCCCACCATGCCGAAACGCACGAATTCCCACGGAATCCAGGCCGGGATGATCCAGCCGGGGAGCCAGTCAAAAAACCGCGGAGGCGTGTTCCCTGGCGGAATCTCCTTCGAAGGGCTTTGGGAGGAGTCGGTTGGCGCGGAGATTGGTTCTTGCATCTCAAAAGCGGAGCCGCATCCAGTCTTCGATCAGGCGCCAGGAAATCGAATCGCGGCGCGGCAGCTTGAAGGTCGAATCCTCCGGTGAATTCAGCAACTCGGCCCGGGTCATCCAGCGCGCCGATTCGAGTTCGCTGGCATCGACGGTGAATTGGTCGTCGATGGCTTCCGCGCTGAAGCCGAGCATCAGGGAAGAGGGAAACGGCCAAGGCTGCGATGCGAAATACTTGATCCGCCGGGTCCTGAGATGCACCTCCTCGAAGACTTCGCGCGCAACCGCATCCTCCAGGCTCTCGCCCGGCTCGACGAAACCGGCGAGAATCGAATGCATGCCCTGCGGCCA
>DASYDA010000013.1:0-4991 GCA_036499865.1 Dongiaceae bacterium
GCCGCGGATGATGACGCCGCCCTCCTCCGCTTCGTGGCTCAGCATCTGCGCGCCGGTATCGGCGCCCGCCTTATAATTCTCGTGCAGGATCTGCATCGCCTTGCCGGTCAAGTCGCTGCCGATCTGGCGATAGGAGATCGGGCCACCCGCCAATTCCACCAGCTCCTGCGCCGCGAAAAAAATCTGCGGCCGCGGTTTCAGGTCGGCGGCGAAGAATTCGGCGAGCGAGATCGGGAAGCCGTCCAGCAGCTTTTTCAAGAGCCCGACCGAAGGCGAGGAGCGGTTCTGCTCGATCATCGAGATGATCGCATTGGAGACGCCCGCGCGCTTGGCGAGCTCGCGCTGCGAGAGATCGTGGGACTCCCGCAGCGCCTTCAGCCGCGCCCCGAGATCGAAGCCTTCAATGCCGTCCATTGCCAGCCTCCACGCATCCGGTGTCCACTGTTCAGTCTGCTAAATATATTAAGCAATTGTCACATAAATCAACGTTTTCCTGGGAGATTTGCGCTTTCCGAGAATCAACTTGTTGATTTTCTTGAGCGTGATAGAGTGCCGGCCTTCCTCGAACCGCACGGGAAAATCCCTCATGGCCACGCAATCCGGCGCCGCAAAGACGTTCGAAGCGACCCAATTCAAGCCGACTCCGAACAATCTCGAAGCCTTCTTCATGCCGTTCACCTCGAACCGGCAGTTCAAGTCGAAGCCGCGCCTGTTCGTGAAGGCCGAAGGCATGCATTACACCACCATCGAAGGCCGCAAGGTGCTCGACGGTTCGGCCGGTCTCTGGTGCATGAATTGCGGTCACGGCCGCAAGGAGATCTCGGAAGCCGTTTCGCGCCAGATCGCCGAGATGGATTATGCGCCGCCCTTCAACATGGGGCACCCGGCGTCCTTCGAGCTCGCCTCGCGCGTCGCTGCGCTGTTGCCCGCCGGGCTCGACCATGTGTTCTTCACCAATTCCGGATCGGAATCGGTGGATACGGCGCTGAAGATGGCGCTCGCCTATCATCGCGCCAAGGGCCAGGGCACGCGCCAGAAGCTGATCGGCCGCGAGCGCGGCTATCACGGCGTCGGCTTCGGCGGCATCTCCGTCGGCGGCATGGTCGCCAACCGCAAATGGTTCGGCAATGCGCTGAACGGCGTCGATCATCTCTCGCACACCTATAACCCCAAGGAAATGGCGTATAGCAAGGGCCAGCCGGCCTGGGGCGCGCATCTGGCGGAAGACCTGGAGCGCCTGGTCGCGCTGCATGACGCCAGCAATATCGCCGCCGTCATCGTCGAGCCGGTCGCCTGCTCCACCGGCGTGCTGGTGCCGCCGCAGAACTATCTCCAGAAGCTGCGCGAGATCTGCACCAAGCACGGCATCCTGCTGATATTCGATGAGGTCATCACCGGCTTCGGCCGCCTCGGCGCTTCTTTCGCCACCGAGTATTTCGGCGTGAAGCCGGACCTCATCACCTGCGCCAAGGGCCTGACCAACGGCTCGATCCCGATGGGCGGCGTCATTGTGTCCAAGGAAATCTACGACACCTTCATGGACACCGCGGCGGAGAACGCCGTCGAGCTCTTCCACGGCTACACCTATTCCGCCCATCCGGTCGCCTGCGCGGCGGGCCTGGCGGCGCTCGACATCTATAAGGACGAGAAGCTGTTCGACCGGGTGAAGGATCTTTCCCCCTATTGGGAGAACGCGATCCACAGCCTGAAGGGCACCAAGCATGTGATCGACCTGCGCAATCTCGGCCTGATCGGCGCGATCGAGCTGGAATCGCGGCCGGGCAAGCCCGGCGCCCGCGCCTTCGAGGTTTTCCTGAAAGCCTATGAGGCCGGCCTGCTGATCCGCACCACCGGCGATACGATCGCGCTCTCGCCGCCCTTCATCATCGAGAAGAGCCAGATCGATCAGATCGTTTCCATCCTGGGCGATGTGCTGAAAAGCGTCGATTGATCATCGCCATATCCAGAAGCCGGCCGGTCCTGGGCACAGGGCCGGCCGTTCGTCGTTAAGGCATATAAAAGGGTGATGCGGAGTTTGTGGCGCCCTCACCCTCCCCTCTCCCCAATGGGGAGAGGGTTCTAGAGGCCAAGATGATTCTAAAGCGGGGAGACCTGAAATGCTGATTGGCATTCCGAAGGAGATCAAGAACCACGAGTACCGCGTCGGACTCGTGCCCTCCAGCGTGCGCGAGCTCATCCATCACCGCCATCAGGTGATCGTGGAGACCAATGCGGGGGTTGGGATCGGCTTCAGCGACGCGGATTACCGCGCCGCCGGCGCATCCATCGCCCGCTCCGCGGCGCAGGTCTTCGCCAAGGCGGATATGATCGTGAAGGTGAAGGAGCCGCAGGCCAAGGAATGCAAGATGCTGCGCCCCGGCCAGTTGCTGTTCACCTATCTGCATCTGGCACCCGACCCCGAGCAGACCAAGGGCCTGCTGAAATCCGGCTGCACCGCCATTGCCTATGAAACCGTCACCAGCCCGCGCGGCGGCCTGCCGCTGCTGGCGCCGATGTCGGAGGTCGCCGGCCGCATGTCGGTGCAGGTCGGCGCGCATTATCTGGAAAAGGAACCGGGCGGCGCCGGCATCCTGCTCGGCGGCGTGCCTGGTGTGCAGGCGGCGCATGTGACCGTGATCGGCGGCGGCGTTTCCGGCACCCATGCCATCCGCATGGCGATGGGCATGGAGGCGCAGGTCACCGTGATCGACCGCTCGTTGGATCGGCTGCGGGAACTTGATGAGATCTTCGGCTCCAAGCTGAACACGATCTACTCGACCGTGCATGCGATCGAGCACTATGTCGAGGAATCCGATCTGGTGATCGGCGCCGTGCTGGTGCCGGGCGCCGCGGCCCCGAAGCTGGTCACCCGCCGGATGATCAAGTCGATGCGGCCGGGCTCGGTGGTGGTCGATATCGCCATCGATCAGGGCGGCTGCTTCGAGACCAGCCATGCCACCACCCATGCCGATCCCGTCTATGTGGTCGATAACGTGACGCATTACTGCGTCGCCAACATGCCGGGCGCGGTTGCGCGCACTTCGACCTTCGCACTCAACAACGCCACCCTGCCCTTCGCCATCGCGCTCGCCAACAAGGGTGCCAAGCGCGCCTGCGCCCAGGACCCGCATCTCCTGAACGGGCTCAACGTCCATAGCGGCCAGCTCACCTACAAGGCCGTCGCGGATGCGCTGAAGATGAAATACACCACGCCGCAGCAGGCGCTGGGATTCTAGTTTCCTTCAGCCTCAAATCGAAGCGGCGGGATGAGCGATCATCCCGCCGTTTTTTATTTATTGGCTACCTCATTCACGTCATGCCGGCACTTGGTGCTGGCCTCCACGCCTTTGTCGCTGACTAAGAAAAAAGGCGTGGATCCCGCGACCAAGTCGCGGGATGACGGTTGAGACTATCGGGGCAGCTCAGCTTCAGCGATGCCGGTGCACGTCATGGGTGACGACGCCGGCTTCGTTGTTCGGGCGCTCCAGCCATTCGGGGTGGCTCAGCGTGTTGCGGATATCCTCCAGCCCCGATTCCCAATGCTCCCGCATGGTGAGACGGCTGAATTCATAATCCTTGTGATAGGCCTCGAACGCCTTGTTCTGATAGATCAGGTGGATGACGTTGTTGACCTTGCTGCAGGAGAGGTCGCGCGCGGAAGCGACGTCGGGATCGTCGACCATGGATTCCGGCAGCTTCTGCAGCAGCATCCGTACGGTTCGGCGCAGCTTCTGGATCTCCAGCGACATATCGGTGCCGACGCGGGTGCGGCTGGAATACTGGATGTCCTTGGTCCGCTCCATCACGTCGAACACGTTCTTCGGCATCGACCCACGCGCCGACCAGAGATCGACCTGGAAGGCCAGGCTGTCGCGGCGCGGCGGATGATTGAGCACCTCGACCAGCGGCGTGTTGGAAATCAGCCCGCCGTCCCAATAATGGCGGCCGTCGATTTCGACCGCCGGGAAACCCGGCGGCAGCGCGCCCGACGCCATGAAGTGCTCCGGCCGCAGGGTGCGATTGGCATTGTCGAAATAGGCGAAATTACCGGTCTCGACATCGACGGCGCCGACCGAGACGCGCACCTCGCGTGAATTGATACGGTCGAAATCCACCAGCCGCTCCAGCGTCTCTTTCAGCGGCGCGGTGTCGTAATAGCTGGTCGCTTCCGGTCCGCCGCCCGCCACGAAAAACGGCGGTAGCAGGCGCGGCTTGTAGAAGCCGCGCTGCCCTTCGAACAACGCCCGCGTCGCGGCGAAGGCATTGGCGGCAGCGCGGATATCGCCGGTTCCGAGCGGCGGAAGGAAGCGATCGTTGGCGGACCAATCCGGGAAGACCGCCGAACTGCAGATCGTGTCCCAGAATTCGGTCAAGCGTTCGAGGCGCAGTTCCGGCGGATTGCCGGCCAATATCGCGGCGTTCAACGCGCCGATGGAGATGCCGCAAAACCAGTTGGGCATGACGCCTGCTTCATGCAGGCCCTGATAGACACCGGCCTGATAACTGCCGAGCGCGCCGCCGCCCTGGAGCACCAGGGCGACGGTCTCGTATCCGGGAAGTTTGAGGGCACTCACTGCATGAACCAGCCGTGGCTGACGACGAAGGATTGACCGGTCAGCGCCGCCGACGGGAAAGCGGCGAGGAAGAGCGCGGTCTGGGCCACATCTTCGACCGTGGTGAAGACGCCGTCCACGGTTTCCTTCAGCATCACGTTCTTGATCACCTGATCTTCGGTGATGCCGAGTTCCTTGGCCTGTTCCGGGATCTGCTTCTCCACCAACGGGGTACGCACGAAGCCCGGGCAGATCACATGCGAACGCACGTTGTATTCAGCGCCCTCTTTCGCCACCACGCGGGCAAGACCCAGCAGGCCGTGCTTCGCGGTGACATAGGGCGCCTTCAACTTGGATGCTTCGTGGGAATGCACCGAGCCCATATAGATGATGCAGCCGCCGCGCTTATCCTTGTACATGTGCTTCATCGCCGCGCGC
>DASYDA010000014.1:0-2904 GCA_036499865.1 Dongiaceae bacterium
CAAGACCCGGGGCAGGATCGATGTTGCGGAATTCCGCAGCGCCGGCCCCTCGATCGGCCTCACCTCCAAGGGATCGATCGATCTCGATGCCAACAAGATCGATCTCAAGGGCGCGCTGGTGCCGGCCTATGCGCTCAACAGCATTCTCGGCAATATCCCGATCATCGGTGAATTCCTGCAGGGCGGGAAGGGCGAGGGATTGTTCTCCGCCACCTACACGATCTCCGGCGATCTCGCCGAGCCGAAGATCGACGTCAACGGCTGGTCGGCCCTAGCGCCGGGTTTCATCCGCAATCTCTTCAGCGGCGAAAACACCGCGCCACTGGAGCGGCCGCGCCCCCGGCGGAATAACTAGAGTCGAAAGGCGGAATCGAGAAGCTTCGGCTAGCCGGTCGCCGCAGCCGCACGGCGCCACTGCGCCGGGCTCATGCCCATGTGTTGTTTGAAGGCACGCTGGAACGCGGCTTCGGATTGATATCCAACCATTTCGGAAACGGCTGCGGTCGAACGCGCTGGATTCTTCAATTCGTTGGACGCGAGGGTCATGCGAATATCCAGCAAGAGGTCATTGGCGGAATGGCCCAGCCTCTCCTGAAAATGGCGCGCCAGCGTCGCTCGCGACATGTTGCAGAGACCGGCGAGCTCGGGCAGCGTCCAGGGATGGGCCGGCTTGTGGAACATGGCAGACAATGCGGGAGCGAGGCGGGGATGGCCGGCCAGTGCCAACAGCCCGGCCGGCGCCTCGTTCGATTCACTGGCTCGACGTAACGTCAGAGTGAACAGGGCTGCTGAGAACGCATTCAGCATGGCTTGGCCGCCGAGACTCTCGTTATCCGATTCCGCTCGCATCAGCGCGACGAGGTTTGCCAACTGCGCTCCGAGCGCGGTCGCTGTTGCAGAAGGGCGACCCCGCGCGACCCCGCGTACGATCAGGCGTGCGGGCAGATAGGCGCCCATCAAGCGACCGTGCGGGGGCGTGAGGATGAAGCGGCCGCACAGCAAATCGAGGCGGTCGCCCGTCCCGGCGTTCTCGCTGATGGTCTGATTCATCCCGGCGCGATACTGCGCCTGCGCCGGCGGCGCACCGCTGCCGTCATGGAGGATATGCGCCGCGCCGGTCGGGAGCAGAAGAATGTCGCCTGCCTTCAGGTGCTGCGGCGGCCCGCCTGCGGGGTCTTTCAACACCGCCGTTCCCTCAAGCACGACATGATACGGGATCTCTCCGGCTGCGGAGGGATCATAGGCAATCCGCCAGGGTGCGCCGTAGAGGCAGCGGATCTCGAGGCGGCCGCTGACGGGCATCATGTCGAGCAGGCTGCTGAGCCAGTCCATATCAAATCCAGATCGATTTGAGACGAATAAGCATATTATTGAGATAAACGAACATTAACAAACTCACTTCTATTCCGTAATTGTTACCCTCGTCAACGTTCAACGATCGCATGTCCCATTCAATAAGTGGGCAAGGAGTACACATCATGTCTGAAGAAGAGGGCTTCGATACCGTGATCCTCGGAAGCGGCCAAGGGGGCAAGCTGCTCGCTTGGCATCTGGCGCGCGCCGGACAGAAGGTTGCCGTCGTAGAGCGCCGATGGGTCGGAGGCGCATGTCCCGCGGTCGCCTGTCTGCCCAGCAAGAACGAACTCTGGAGCGCGAGAGTTGCGCATCTGGCCCAGAACGCCGCGCAGTTCGGCACGGTGACCGGCCCCGTCAAGACCGACATGGTGAAGGTTCGCCGGCGCAAGCAGGACATGATCGACCGCGAGATTGCTTTCCATCTGAACGCCTACAAGACCAGCGGCGCCCAGCTGATCATGGGAAGCGGGCGCTTCGTCGCGCCAAAGACGATCGCGGTTGCTTTAAACGACGGTGGAGAGCGGCTGCTGACGGGCAAAGAGATTGTCGTCAATGTCGGATCGCATGCGGCAATCCCGAACATCCCGGGTCTCGAATCGGTCCGCGCGCTCACCCATATCGAGGCGCTAGAACTGGACTACCTGCCGACCCATCTGGTTGTGCTCGGTGGCGGCTATGTCGGCATCGAGCTGGCCCAGGCTTACCGCCGCTTCGGCAGCCGGGTGACGATCATCGAGCCCGGTCGCCAGCTCATGGGTCGGGAGGATCAGGACGTTGCCGACGAAATGCGCGGCATTCTGACCGACGAAGGCATCCAGGTCTTGGTCGATGCCAAGCCGATCAGCGTCCATGGCCTTTCCGGTGACAAAGTCACGGTGACGGTACGAACGGTCCTCGGCGAGGAGAAGATTGAGGGGAGCGATCTCCTGGTCGCGGTGGGGCGCATCGCCAACACGGCCGATATCGGACTCGACAAGGCCGGAATACAGCGCGACGAGCGCGGCTTTATTCGCGCCAACGAACGGCTGGAGACGACGGCCGCGGGTGTCTGGGCGATCGGCGAATGTGCCGGCAGTCCGCAATTCACGCATGTCTCGGTCGATGATTTCAGGATCGTCCGGGATAACATGGCGGGAGGGAACCGCAGGACCGACGACCGGCTGGTTCCCTACGTCATGTTCACCGATCCGCCATTGGCCCGCGTGGGCCTGAGCGAAGGCGAGGCAAGGCGCGACGGCATTGCCGTGCGCGTCGCGAAGCTGCCGATGAGCAATGTGCTGAGAACCGAAGCGACGGATGAAACCAAGGGCTTCATGAAGGTGCTGGTCGGCGCCGACGATGATCGCATCCTCGGCTTTACCATGATCGGCTCCGAAGCGGGAGAGGTCATGGCCGTGGCGCAGACCGCCATGCTGGCCGAGCTTCCTTATTCGGAACTGCGCGACGCCGTCATCACGCATCTGACCATGGCCGAGGGCCTTGGCCCGTTACTGGGAGCCGTGCCCTCCCGATCCGCAAAATAACGCGCGCCGACCGGAGCGTCATTGA
>DASYDA010000015.1:0-5034 GCA_036499865.1 Dongiaceae bacterium
TACCCGCGCTACCTGATGGGTGTCGGCCGGCCGGAAGACATCGTCGGCGCGGTCGCGCGCGGCGTCGATATGTTCGATTGCGTGATGCCGACCCGTTCGGGGCGCACCGGCCTCGCCTTCACGCGCACCGGCGAGCTCAACATGCGCAACGCCCGCCATACCGATGACCAAGGCCCGATCGATCCCGAATGCGCCTGCCCGGCCTGCCAAAACTATTCGCGCGGCTATTTCCACCATCTGATCAAGGCCAAGGAGATTTTGGGGCCAATGCTGCTCACCTGGCACAACCTGCATTACTACCAGGAACTGATGCAGGGCCTGCGCGCTGCGATCGCGGAAGGACGGTTGGAAATGTTTGTGGCGGAGTTTTATGCGCGGCGCGCCGATGAAGAGATGGCGCAAGCGGAAGCATGACATTGCCCCACACACCTCCGTCATCCCCGTGCTTGGCACGGGGATCCACGCCTTCTCTCTCTGGCCGTTAAAAAGGCGTGGATGCCCGGACCAAGTCCGGGCATGACGGAGTATGATAGATTCAAGTTCGGATTTTCGAGAGGCCCGCCATGGCGAAGAAAGCCTATTCAAACCTCACCCAGCTCGGCGCGAAGAGCGAGCTTCCGGCGACGCCCGATGTCGCGACGCTGGAGCGCGTGCCCAATCCGCATCCGCGGGAGAACTACCTGGTGCGCTTCACCGCGCCGGAATTCACCTGCCTCTGTCCGGTCACCGGGCAGCCGGATTTCGCGCATTTGGTGATCGATTACCTGCCGGGGCGCTGGCTGGTGGAATCGAAGTCGCTGAAGCTCTATCTGCACGCCTATCGCAATCACGGCGGCTTCCACGAGGGCACCACGCTGGATATCGCCAAGGCGGTGAGCAAGGCGATCGGGCCGCGCTGGCTCCGGATCGGCGGCTATTGGTATCCGCGCGGCGGTATGCCGATCGACGTGTTCTTCCAGCAGGGCCGATTGCCCGCGGGCATGTGGGTGCCGGAGCAGGGCGTGGCGCCCTATCGCGGCCGGGGATGAGGTCGTTGACGCGCGCTGGCGCCGCAGTCCGGGCCTCAACCCCCACTCTAACCCGCCCCCAATCTTGGGGGAGGGGATCGGCGACAGCGAGTCTTGATCGAAGCGATGTCGCTATTCCTCTTCCCCCTCCCCCGAGATTGGGGGAGGGTTGGGGTGGGGGTTGATGCAGCTGTGACGTTGCCGGTGTTCAACGCTTCGCCAGATCCCATTCGCGATGCCATCCGCGCCAAGGCGCTGGAACTCGGCTTCGACGCGGTGGGCTTTGCCAAGGCGGAACTCGCTCCCGAAACCCGCGACAATCTCGGCGCGTTTCTCGCGGCCGGCCATCACGGCGATATGGGATGGATGCCGGAGAAGGCGGATCGGCGCGGCGATCCCCGCGTGCTCTGGCCGGAAGCGCGCACCGTCATCGCGCTCGGTCTCAATTATGGGCCCGAGGAAAATCCGCTGGACGCGCCGCCGGCGCCCGATCGGGCCAACATCTCCGTCTATGCGCGGCATCGCGATTACCATGACGTCCTGAAGAAGCGCCTCAAGGCATTGGCGCGCTGGATCGCGGAAACGCATTGCACCGAGGTCAAGGTCTTCGTCGATACCGCGCCGGTGATGGAGAAGCCGCTGGCCGAGGCCGCCGGGATCGGCTGGCAGGGCAAGCACACCAATCTCGTCTCGCGCGATCTCGGCTCCTGGCTGTTCCTGGGCGAGGTCTTCCTGGCGCTCGATCTTGGCCCGAGTGAACCGGAAAGCGATCATTGCGGGCAATGTCACCGCTGCCTGGATGCCTGCCCCACCCAGGCTTTCCCCGCGCCCTACCAGATCGATGCGCGGCGTTGCATCTCCTATCTCACCATCGAGCACAAAGGCCCGATCCCACGCGATTTGCGGCCGCTGATCGGCAACCGGATCTATGGTTGCGACGATTGCCTCGCGGTCTGTCCCTGGAACAAATTCGCGCGGAATGCCGCCTTGCCCGAATTGCGCCAGCGCGCGGATCTGGCGGCGCCGGATCTGGCGTCCTTGGCGGCGCTGGATGATGCCGATTTCCGGGCGCTGTTCTCCGGCTCGGCGATCAAGCGCATCGGCCGCGACCGCTTCATCCGGAACGTCCTGATCGCCATTGGCAATAGCGGCGGCAATAGCGGCGATGCGAGGTTGGAGAGCGCGGCCCGGGCATTGATCTCGGACCCTTCACCTGTGGTGCGCGGGGCGGCCGTCTGGGCCTTCTCGCGGCTGATGCCCGATGAAAGACGGGCGGAAATTCGGCATCCTGCAGGCGAAGTTCATCCGGACGTGCTGGCCGAATGGGAATGGGCGGCCCGCGGGGGCTAAGGTTAATTTTCTTGCACCGATGTGTGTGCGGGGCGGTATCGCCCGTCTTTTAGACCGATGGGAAATAGTCCTATAATCATCATCATTTAGAGAAGCATTTGACCGAAGGGCGGGATGGCGATGTTTCGGGAATGGTGCCTACGCGCCGCGGCGCTGGCCGTTTTCGTACCTTTTCTTCATGGCGGCGGCGCCAACGCCGAACCGCGCGTCGCGCTGGTGATCGGCAACTCCGCTTATAAGGGCGATCTTCCGGCGCTCACCAATCCATCCAACGATGCGAAGCTGATGGCGAAGACCTTGAAGGGTATCGGCTTCGACGTGATCGAGACCGAGGATGCCGACCAGGTGGGCATGAAAAAGGCGATCGGGGAATTCGGCGACAAGCTGGCGGCCGCGGGCAGCACGGCGACGGGCCTGTTCTTCTATGCCGGCCACGGGCTGCAGGTGGCGGGCGAGAACTATCTCATCCCGATCGATGCCGAGATCGAGAAAGAAGCGGATGTCGATCTCACCGCGGTCTCCGCCGAAACGGTGATGAAGCAGATGGAATTCGCGGGTGCTGCGGTCAACATCATCATCCTGGACGCCTGCCGCAACAACCCGCTCTCCAATGGCAGCCGCGGCATGACCCGCGGTCTGGCCCGGATCGATTCGGCGCCCAAGGGCAGTTTCATCGCCTATTCGACCGCACCGGGATCGGTGGCGCAGGACGGCGACGGTGCGGACAGCCCCTATACGACCGCCTTGGCGCAAACGCTCACCAAGCCCGGCATGAGCATCGGCGACGTGTTCCAGGAAGTGCGCACCAAGGTGCTGGCCGCGACCGGCCAGCAGCAGACCACCTGGGATTCGAATTCGCTGACCGGCCAATATTATTTCACGCCGCCCGCCGCCCAGACCGCCAGCGCCGATGGCGGGCCGAGCAATGCGAGCGGAGCCAATAATGGTTCCGTGGTGGGAACGGCAACGGATTCCGGCGCGGTCGATGTTGAGATGACCTACTGGAACTCGATCAAGGACAGCAACGATCCCGCGGTCTTTGAGGCCTATATCGCGAAGTATCCCAATGGGAACTATGTCGATCTGGCCAATATCCGGTTGCGGAAAGTGAAGAGCGGCAACCAGGTTGCCAGCGCCGATACCGGCAATAACGCATCCGGCAATGCTTCGACCACGGAGCGCAGCACCGTCCCCGACAACAACCAGCAGAGCCTGCAATCGCTGGAGCAACAGAAGAACAACGATTCCAGCCCGGACATGGTTTTCGTGGCGCTGGACCAGACGGTCTATGCCAGATCGGGCGGCCAGGTGCGGGCGGAGCCGGACAGCCGCACCGCGCTGCTGGTGAAGCTGCCGAACAACGCCGAAGTGCATGCGACGGGCAAATCCGCCGATGGCAGATGGTGGCGGGTTTCCACGCCGGATGGGCAGACCGGATATATGCATAAATCGGTCGTTTCGGAGCAGCCGATCCAGGTCAGCTCTGCCCAGACCTATCAGACGCAGAGCAGCAATCCCCAGGCCAATACCGGCGAAGCCCCCGCGGACGTCGTCATGATGGCGCCGTCCGGCAATGCGGACGCTCAGCCGCAATCCTCGGGCAACGGCATGGCGGGCGTCGGCCAGGCCCTGGGGCAGGTCGGCGCCCAGCAAGGCGGCTTCGGTGGCGCCTTGGCGCAGGTGATCGGCGCGGTCGCCGCCAATAGCGGGCAGCAACAGGCGGCGCAGCCCCAGATGAACTTCGCCCCCGTCAACCAGACCGTTCAGGTGCGCGGCGGCGCCGTCATCCGGGCGACGCCCCTCTATTCGGCCCAGCCGATCGCCCAAGTGCGCGCCGATGGGCAGCTCCAGGCCATGGGCAGGAGCAGCGACGGCCTCTGGTGGCAGGTGGCGCTGCCCAACGGATCGATGGGCTATCTGGAAGGCAATGCAATCAAGCGCTAGACTGTGCGCGGCTTAACGATCCGTCGCCCTCACGCATTGCTTCCATGACAAGCACAGCACGCATCGCCGCGACCTTCGCTCTTGTACTGGCCGTCTTCGCGATGGCGCCGCATGCCGTTCCTTTCCGGCCGGACGCTCTGGCGGATTCCGCGACGGATTCCATCGAGGTCACATTCTGGAATTCGGTGAAGGACAGCAATGATCCCGCCGACTACCAGGCCTATCTCAAGAAATTCCCCAACGGGAACTTCGCCGACTTGGCCAATCGCCGCATCGTCGAGATCACCTTCTGGGACTCGGTCAAAGACAGCAACGATCCCGCCGATTATCAGGCCTATCTGAAGAAGTATCCCAATGGCCGTTTTGCCGACCAGGCCAATAGCCGCGTCAAGGCGCTGACCGCCGCATCCGCCGCGCCGCAATCGCCGGTACAGCCACAGGCTCAACCACAGGCTCAACCACAGGCGCAATCGCCGAGCGCGCCGGCTCAATCCGCGCCTCTGCAATCCAACCCGGCGCCGGCTTCCGCCGCACAACCGCCGAGCGCTCCGGCGACGCAGGCGGTGACGTTCTCCGACCTGGACCAGAAGCTCTATGCCAAGTCCAGTGCCAGGCTGCGGGTGCAGCCCTCGGGCACCGCCGCCATTCTCTCGCGGGTCGCGGTCAACACGGTTCTCTCGGCGAATGGCCGCAGCACCGATGGAAATTGGTGGCGCATTGCCTTGGCCGATGG
>DASYDA010000016.1:0-7524 GCA_036499865.1 Dongiaceae bacterium
ATCCGCTGGGACGCCGAGCGCTACAACGAGCTGCAGTTCTTCGACGGCAAGGAGCCGAAGGACCGCGGCGGCTTCCGCACCATCCTCGCCAATGCCAGCCACCCGCCCTATGGCAACTTCTGCCCCGCGCCGGGCCATGGCATCGGCTTCAACGACTTCAAGGTGATCGAGATCGCCGAGCTGATGGATGCGATCGCCGGCGGCAAGCGCGTGCTGACCGATATCGCCGACGGCGCCAAGGTGGGGCGCATCATGGACGCGGTGCTGGATTCCGCCGACAAACGAGCCTGGGTCAAGGTCGCGTGATCCGCGACCGGCCGGCGTTCTATGCGATCCTCATGGGGACCGCCATCATGTGGATCGTGCCGACCGACATCAGGTTACCCTGGCAGTGGGCCATTGGATTCGTGGCTGTGCTGGCCGCCGCGCTGATCGCCTGGCGCTTCAGGAGACGGATCGCCCGCGTCGCCATCATAGCAACCACTGTCGCCTTTACAGTTGCCTGTCTTGTTTTCCTCTACACGCCGCCGCTGCCGGTGGACGCCGATCTGGATGTCGTCGTCTACCGCGTCTACGACCCCTCGCGCATCGTACTGGCGTTTATGCTGGCGGCGATCGTCGCGCTGTCGGTCGATTTCCTCGCCACCTTGCGCAAGCCCACTACTTCTTGAACGCCAACGGTCCCGGGCCAAACGCGAGCATGTAGAGCAGGCCGGCGGCGAATACGAAATGATCGACGAAGAAGCCGAACTCGGCTTGGTTCGCCGCCCAATGCGACGGGCCGTGGAACGTGAAGCCGAGAAAAAGTACGTAGATCGTCGCGAGCAGCGCGGCATGGCGCATGAAGACGCCGCTCAGGAACGCCAAGACGAGCAGCGCTTCGAAGATCGCGGCGATCCAGGCCAGCGGCAGCGAGAGCGGGATGCCGGCGGAGGCGATATAGCCCGCCGTAGCACCCATGTCCTTGAACTTGAAAAACGTCGCCATGGCGAAGACGCCGGCGATGACGATCCGGGAGATCAGCACCCCCCAGGACTGCCAGAACGGATGATAGGCGATCCGGTCGATCATGGCTTCCTCTATTTTCCCCTCGGTCCCCGCATCGCCAAGCCCACCGCCAAAGTCTGGGCGAGGCAGAGCGAGGCGGTCAGCGAGCGGAAGCCCTGCACTTCCGCGTCCTTGATCTCGAAGAAGACGTCGGCGAAGCGCGAGATCGGGCTGACCATGCTGTCGGAGATCACGATCACCGAGGCCTTGCGCTCGGCGGCGCGTTCGACGATCGAGGCGGTCTCCCGCGCATAGGGCGAGAAGCTGATGGCGATCAGCGTGTCATCCGCCTGGATCGAGCGCACCTGCTCGTCCAGCATGCCGCCGAGGCCGTCCAGCAGGTGGGTCGGCTTCTCGGAATGCGGCAGAGCATAAGCGAGATAGGCGGCGACCGGGAAAGAGCGGCGCTGCGCCACCACATAGACCTGCCGCGCCTTCGCCAGGAGATCCACCGCTTGGCCCAGTTGCTCGGGCGTCAGCACCTCCTGGATATGTTCCAGCGCCACGGCGCTGGCGGCGCAGAAACGCGCCAGGAAATGATGCGGGCCGTCATGATCCTGCTCGGCACGATCGAGCGCCAGGCTGCGCACCCGCTCGGCATAGCTCGGGGACCGGTTGGCGAGCGGCGCCTGGAACACCCGCTGCATCTCCCGAAAACCGGTGTAATCGAGGGCCTGGGCGAACCGGATCAGCGCCGAGGGCGGCACCCCTGCCCGCTCGGCGATCACCACGACGGTCTCCAGGGCGATGTCGTTGGGATGATCGAGGACGAATTTCGCAATCTGCTGCAGCCGATTGCTGAGCGTGTCGTAGCGCTCGGCAATGCGCGCGCGCAGCGCCGCCAGATGCTCGGCAGCATCCGGAGCATCGTCTTTTCCCTTGGTTTTGCCGATAGCCATGGCGCCCCCTTAAAGCCCGATAGGCAAAGCCGATTCGACGCCGAGCCGCAATCGGAAAGCGACGGGAGACCCGAAACTATGCGCGATTGTGCCTGAAATGCCAATTCGACTTTGTTGCCTGGATGGAAAAATTATTGCAGATTCCAACCCCTGAACCCTGCCACCCTAGTGGAAGTCACCCCATGCTCGAAATCGCCCTGATCGGCGCCGGCCGGATCGGCCAGATCCACGGCCGCAACATCGCGCAACACGCGGACGTGCATTTGCGCTGGGTGGCCGACGCCAATATCGAAGCCGCCGGCAAATTCGCCAAGGAGCTGGACGCCGAGGCGACCGGCGACGCCATGAAGGCGATCACCGACAAGGCGGTGGATGCCGTGGTGATCTGCAGCCCGACCGATGCCCATGCCGAGCAGATCGAGGCGGCGGCACAGGCGGGAAAGGCGATCTTCTGCGAGAAGCCAATCGACCTCTCGCTGGAGCGGGTGGATCGCTGCCTCGCCGCCGTGCGCAAGGCGGGCGTCATCATGATGATCGGCTTCAACCGGCGCTTCGACGCCAGTTTCGGCGCGGTGCATCAAGGCATCCGCGACGGCAAGGTCGGTAAATTGGAGACCGTGATCGTCACCAGCCGCGACCCCGCGCCACCGCCGATCGGCTATATCAAGCAGTCCGGCGGGTTGTTCCGGGACATGATGATCCATGATTTCGACATGATGCGCTGGCTGCTCGGCGAGGCGCCGACGGAAGTCTATGCCACCGCCTCCTGCATGGTGGATCCGGCGATCGGCCAGGCGGGCGACGTCGATACCGCCATGGTCATGCTGAAGACCGCCAGCGGCGCCATCGGCCAGATCAGCAACAGCCGCCGCTCGGTCTACGGCTATGACCAGCGGATCGAGGCTTTCGGCTCCAAGGGCATGCTGCAGGCCGGCAACCGCACGCCCACCACCGTGGAATTTTCCGGCGAGACCAATGTCGCACGCGACAAGCCGCTGCACTTCTTCCTGGAACGCTATGCGGAGGCCTATCGCGCGGAGCTGCAGCATTTCGTGGATTGCTGCCTCGGCAAGGCAAAGCCGCGGACCACTATCGAGGACGGGCGGCACGCTTTGGCACTGGCGGAGGCCGCGGTGCAGTCGGTGAAAAGCGGCCAGCCGGTTAGGCTGTAATTGGCAGCCGATAGCGGTAAAATCAAACGCGTTGAGTTGGTGGAGTTGGCGCGGCAAAATCGAGGGATTGCAGCTTTCTGATACGGGAAAGACCCATGGCGGCAAAGCGCGATTACAGTCTGGTCGGGCCGGAGAACCAAGCGGCGGTCGAACGCGGCCTCGCCAATGCCCAATGGTATCGCTGCAGCATTCCGCGTAAGCAGATGAAGGCGTTCATGCAGCGCGAGGATGCCTCGGCACTCCGCGACACCGTGCTGTGGTTCCTGCTCTTCGCGCTGTTCGGTCTCGGCGGCTGGGCTTTCTGGGGCACGATCTGGTGCGTGCCGTTCTTCTTCTGCTACGGCGTGCTCTATGGCTCCTCGACGGACAGCCGCTGGCATGAATGCGGCCATGGCACCGCCTTCAAGACCCGCTGGATGAACGACACGATCTACCAGATCGCCTGCTTCATGGTGATGCGCGAACCGGAGATCTGGCGATGGAGCCATACCCGCCATCACACCGACACGATCATCGTCGGCCGCGATCCCGAGATCGCGGCACCACGCCCGCCCAACATCCCGCGTGTACTGCTGAAATTTTTGGCGGTCGAGAGCACCTGGATCGCCGTGAAGAAGATGCTGATCCATGCCGGCGGCCGGCTGATGGCGGACGAGAAGACCTATGTGCCGGAATCGGAATGGCCGAAGGTCATCCGCACCGCGCGGATCTGGCTGATGATCCATATGGCGGCGATCGGCTGGGCGATCACGATCCATTCCTGGCTGCCGCTCATGCTGATCGGCGTGCTGCCGACCATGTATGGCGCTTGGCTCGCGATCTATTTCGGGTTGACCCAGCATGTCGGCTTGGCCGAGGACGTGCTGGATCACCGGTTGAATTCCCGCACCGTCTATATGAATCCGATCTTCCGCTATGTTTATTGGAACATGAACTATCATGTGGAGCACCACATGTTCCCGATGGTGCCCTTTCATGCCTTGCCGAAGCTGCACGAGGCGGTGAAGGCCGATACGCCCATCCCCTGCGCCAGCACCATCGAAGCCTATCGGGAGATCATCCGGGCGGTGCTGCGTCAGCAACGCGAACCCGGTTATACGGTGCGGCGCGAACTGCCGCCGGACGCAAAACCTTATGTCGTGCCGCCGGGTGGCGCGACTTCAGCCTTGGCGGAGTAGGATCGCGCGATGACGGGGCAATGGATCGAAGCCTGCAAGATCGACGCGATCGAGCTGGAGGACGTGATCCGCTTCGATCACGGCGAGCGCACCTTCGCGATCTATCGCACCGAGGAGGACGAGTATTTCGCCACCGATGGGCTCTGCACCCATGAGCAGGTCCATCTCGCCGACGGATACATGGACGATCAGATCATCGAGTGCCCGATGCATAACGGCCGTTTCGACTACCGGACCGGCCAGGCCAAAGGCCCACCGGCCTGCGTCAACCTCAACACCTATCCGGTGCAGGTCGAGGACGACCGCGTGATGATATGGGTGGAGTGAGCTTGTTGAACCAATAGATCGTCATGCGCGGACTTGACCGCGAATCTCGTGCCGCTGGAGAGTGATCGTCGGGTCAAGCCCGGCGATAACGACGCGGTAGGCAGGCGTAGTTGGAACTCGCCTAAATCGTCCCTTCCAGCTCGGACAGATCCTGCAATTCCTTGTCGCCAGCCATCATGGTCTGCAACTGGTCCAGGGTGATCGCGGCTTTCGCGAAGGTGCCAAGTGTCTTGCCGCGGTTGAGGATGGTGAAGCGGTCGCCGACCGCATAAGCGTGCCGGACATTGTGGGTGATGAAGATGACGCCCAGGCCGCGCTGGCGCACCTGCCGCACATATTTCAGCACCATGGAGGTCTGCGCGACGCCGAGTGCCGAAGTGGGCTCGTCCAGAATCAACACCTTGGCGCCGAAATAGACCGCGCGGGCAATGGCCACGCATTGACGCTCGCCGCCGGAAAGCGTGCCGACCGCCTGCTGGGGATCGCGGATGTCGATGCCGATCTTCTTCATCTCCTCGCGGGTGACGGCGTCGGCATGTTTCATGTCCATGAAGGCGAAAGGTCCCTTCCGCTTGCCCGGCTCGCGTCCCATGAAGAAATTCCGGGTGATCGAGAGCAGTGGGATCATGGCGAGATCCTGGAACACCGTCGCCACGCCGCGGTCGAGCGCATCACGCGGGCTGGTGAAGGCCACGTTCTCGCCATCGATCAATATATCCCCAGCCGATGGCTGATGAACGCCGGAGAGCGTCTTGATCAACGTGGATTTGCCCGCGCCATTGTCGCCCAGCAGGCAATGCACCTCACCGGCATTCACGGTCATGGAGACACCGGTCAACGCCACCACGGGCCCGAAGAACTTGGTGATCTCCCGGACTTCGATCAGCGGCCGTTGGACGACCGGTGCGGCATTCTGCATCGCGACTTCAGCCATGCTCAGCGCTCCCCGGTGACCCGGCGACGAATCATGTTGTTGAAGAGAACCGCGACCAGCAGCATGGTGCCGAGGAAGACCCGGAACCAGTCGTTGGGCACGCCGGTGAAGAGGATCCCCATCTGCACCACGCCGAAGATCAGCGCGCCGGCGCAGGCGCCGACGATGGAGCCGTAGCCGCCGGTCAGGAGGCAGCCGCCGATCACCGCCGCGATGATCGCCTCGAACTCCTTCAACAGGCCACGATCGGAAGCGGCGGAACCGAATTCGAACACCTGCTCCGCCGCATAGACCGTCGAGCAGAAGGCCGTGAACATGAAGAGCGATATCTTCACCCAATTGACCGGCACGCCCACATTGCGCGCGGCATTGGCATCGCCGCCCGAGGCGAAGATCCAGTTGCCGAAGCGGGTGCGCGTCAGCACAATATGGGCGACGATGGCGATTCCAATCGCCCAGAGGATCACGGCCGGAATGCCCGGCACCGAGGGATCGCCATTCGGCTGCTGGTCGATGATGCCGTTTTGCGCCATCCAGACGAAGAACGGACGTCCCACCGTGCCGGCGAACAGGATCGGGATAAAGCTGTCCCCCGCCGCTTCCTTGATGCCGCTGACGATGGTGCGATTGGAAAACACGATGGACAAAGCGATGGTCAGGCCGCGCAGGATATAGAGCGAAGCCAAGGTGACGATGAAGGACGGCAGGCGCGTGCGCACCACGATCCAGCCGTTCAGGAATCCAATCAGCAGGGCGCCGACGAAAGCGAAGAGCGTGCTTTCCCAAACCGACCAGCCGAAATAGACCATCGGGATCGCGATCATCATGCCCGCGAAGCCGATCATCGAGCCGACCGAAAGATCGAACTCGCCCCCGATCATCAGCAAGGCAGCGCCGCTCGCGATGATCATCAATTGCGCGCTGACCTCGGTCCAATTGAGAATGCCGTCGGCGCCGAACATGCCGCTGCCATGCGCCGTGAAGCCAAAGAAGATGAACACCAGGACCACGCCGGCCAGGGAGCCGAATTCCGGCCGCGAAAAGACCTGGCGCCAGCCGGAATGCCGCTTCAAGCGCTCATCGCGCGCCTGCTGGATGATTTTCTCCGATTGAGCGGTCTTATTCGCCGGCGCCGTTTCGGCCATGGCTACTCCCCTGAACTGGAGCGGGCGCCCCGATGGATCTTCTTGGGGCGGGCGCCCGCTCGCTTTCGCTCAGCAATCGTTGGGTGTCGTCCGCCTTAGCGATATTCGCCGGCGAACTTCTCGACCAGGCCGATATTGTTCTTGGTAACGAAAGCCGGGCCGGTGTTGACATTGCTGGCCGGCATCACGCCGTAGCGGTTGTATTGCACCAGGAACGCCACGGCCAGGTAGCCCTGCAGATAGGGCTGCTGGTCGATCGCGGATTCCATGGTGCCGTCCTTGATCGCCTTGCTGATATCGGCGTCGAGATCGAAGGTGATGACGCTCTTATACTTGCTGGCGGAACCGGTATCGCGCAGCAGCTTGATTAGCGGATCGGCGGCGTTCGGCCCCAGCGCCAGGATGCCGTCGGTATCCGGATGCGCGGTCAAATAGGCCTTCACGCGGTTGTAAACGTCGGTCGGATCCATGCCGGAATCCAGCATCTGGTCACCGAGTTTCACGCCGAGACCGTCGGCATAACCCTGGCAGCGCTCCACCGAGGCGTTGTTGGTGATATAGTGGTTGATGCAGAGGAACTTGGTGACGCCCGCCGCCTTGGCGCGCTCACCGGCGCCCTTGCCGGCATCATATTCCGGCTGGCCGATATGGATCAGTGCGCCGAGCTTCTTCGACTCTTCCACGGTGCCGGAATTCACGGTGACCACCGGGATGCCCTTGGCGATCGCATCCTTCAGCGGGCCTTCCAGGGTGTTGTAGTCGGCGATCGTCGAGATGATGCCCGCCGGCTTGGTGGCCGTGGTCTGCTGGACGATCCGCGCC
>DASYDA010000017.1:0-2393 GCA_036499865.1 Dongiaceae bacterium
GACAAGGCCGGCGAACAGCGCCGCCGGCCGGATGCGAAAATGGCGCCGCAGGCGGCGCCATTCGCGATTAAAATATTCCTTCAAGCAAACCCTTCTGCTTGCGCTCGATGATCGGTGTTTCGCCGGTATCGACCGGCTTGCCCAGGGCTTGGTTTTCCTGCAGTCGTTTCTGCTCCGCGGCCGGATCGACCACCGTGCCGTACGGTTCCGGCTTCCGCCAGAAGATCAGGTCGTCGAGGAAGCTTGTCGAATCGGCTTCGTCCTGGTTGGTCTCCTGGTTGACCAGCTTGCGAATATTGGGATCGACACCGGCCATCCCGGCACTCTGCAGGAAGGCGGATTCGCCGGCGGATTCGGCGGTGATCTGGTCGCCTTCGCCGATCGAGGGGATCTGGTCGGGCTGCAGCTGGCGCTCGGAATAGCCGGTGATGATCGATTTCGCCTGGTCCTGGGTGGTGCCTTCCTGGGGCCGCGGGGCGCCCGGTGTCGGTGGCCGCAGGCTGAAATCGGGCGGCATGCTGAGGGGCGCGCGCGAGACCACCTGGAACTCGTCCGGTGAGCGCTTGGTCAGCCCCATCATCTCCTTGGCGTTCTGGCAGCCGGCGATCGCCGGGGCTGCCAGAAGCAGAGTCATGGAAAGGATTTGCGTGGAACGCCGCATAGCTCGGCAACCTCCTAGGATTGCTTTCTTTTAGCGCGATCGGTGCGGTGAAACAACCCGTCCAAGAGTAACAGGATGACTCCGACCGTGATCGCCGAATCCGCCAGATTGAAGGCCGGCCAGTGCCATTCCCGCCCGCCGGCGGTCCGAATGTAAAAATCCAGGAAATCGAAGACCGCCCCGGCGCGGATCCTATCGATCACATTGCCGAGCGCGCCCCCGGCGACCAGGGCGACGCCCAAAGCCGTCAGCAAGTTTTCAATGCGGGTCAGCCAGAAGATGAGGCCTAGCGCGACCGCGATGGCGCCCACGGACAGAATCAGCGGTCCCGCATCCCGGAACATGCTGAAGCTGACCCCGGGATTCCAGGCGCTGACCAGGGAGAAGACCGGCAGGATCGGGATGCCGAAAGGGTGCTGCTCCATCACATTCATCACGATCGCCTTGGTCGCCTGATCGGCGACGATGACGATGGCGACGATGGCGAGGCCGAGTCGGAACAGGCGCCGGTCGAGAATGATCATCATGCCGCCGCTACGGCATCATTGCAGCGATTGCAGAGCGTCGGATGATCATGGTGACTGCCGACCTCGGGCAGGACCTGCCAGCAGCGCTCGCATTTCTCGCCCTCCGCCAGATTGACGACGACGGCGATGCCGCCGATATCCGGCAATTGGAAAGCGCTTTCCGGTGCGGGCGCTTCGTTGAGCTTCACGTCGGAGGTGATGGCGATCTCGCGAAGATCGATGCCGTTGAGCTCGGCATGCCGCTCCGCCGTGAGGTAAACCGACGGATGCGCTTGCAGGCCCGAGCCGATCTTCTTCTCGGCGCGCGCCACTTCGAGCGCGCCGGTGACGACGCGGCGGATGTCGCGGACCTTGTTCCAGCGCGCGGCGAGTGCATCGTCGCGCCAAGCCTTCGGCGTCTCCGGGTAAATGCGGAGATGCACGCTGCCTTCGCCTTCCTTCCAGGATTTGCCGCGCCAGGCCTCTTCAGCGGTGAAGCAGAGGATCGGCGCCAGCCAGGCGGTGAGGCGCGAGAAGGTCTCGAACAGCACGGTGCGGGTGGCGCGCCGGCGGTCGGAGGTTGGCGCGTCGCAATAGAGCGCGTCCTTGCGGATGTCGAAGTAGAAGGCCGAAAGATCGACGGCGCAGAAATTGTGCAGCTCGGTGAAGAGGCTGTGGAAGTCGAATCCGTCGGCGGTCTCGCGCGCCTTGGCGTCGAGTTCGCTGAGGCGATGCAGCACCCAGCGCTCCAGCTCCGGCATCTCATTCGCGGCAAGCCGCTCGGATTCGCTCCAGCCGTCGAGCGCGCCCAAAAGATAGCGGAAGGTGTTGCGCAGGCGGCGATAATGGTCCGCCATGAATTTCAGGATTTCCGGCCCGATGCGGAGATCGTCGGAATAATCCGAGGCGACCACCCAGAGCCGGAGGATGTCGGCGCCGTACTGGTCCATCACCTTCTGCGGTGCGACCACGTTGCCGGCCGATTTCGACATCTTGCGGCCCTGCTCGTCGAGCGTGAAGCCGTGGGTCAGCACCGCCTTGAACGGCGCCTGCTTGCGCGTGCCGCAGGATTCCAGCAATGACGAATGGAACCAGCCGCGATGCTGGTCCGAGCCTTCGAGATAGAGGTCGGCCGGCCATTTCAAGTCGGTGTCGCGGCGCGGCTCCAGCACGAAAGTGTGGGTCGAGCCGGATTCGAACCAGACATCGACGATGTCCTTGATCTG
>DASYDA010000018.1:0-5126 GCA_036499865.1 Dongiaceae bacterium
ATCGAAGGGATTGATGCCGCGGCGCACACCCTCCTCGTTCACATGAACCAGGAGGTCGAGGCCGAGCCGTTTCGCGGTCTCGTCCCGGAACGCGATCATTTCCCGGAACTTCCAGGTGGTATCGACATGCAACAACGGGAACGGCGGCTTGGCGGGATAGAACGCCTTCATCGCCAGATGCAGCATGACCGACGAATCCTTGCCGATCGAATAGAGCATCACCGGGTTGCGGAACTCCGCCGCAACCTCTCGCATGATGTGGATGCTTTCGGCCTCCAGCCGGCCAAGATGCGAAATAACACTATGATTAGTGTTCAATATCGGAATCCTTGTGAAATAGCGAGCGAGATATAGGCCGAGCACCCCCGGCGAGTAAACCTCGAAGACGGCTCAAAATATGCAGCCCAGCCATTCACCGAAAGCCCCTGCAATAACAGGTGTTTAACCCCAAATTCGTTACGCTTTGACGATCTTCGGTCCGTGAAGCCCGGCTTTTGCCATGGCGTTCCGGGTGTCGACGATCAATCGGGCATGGCGCGCGATGAGACCATAATCCACGTCGTCATGGTCCGTCACGATCAGCACGGCATCGGCCTTGCGCAACCGCGCCGGGGTCAGCGGCACCGAACGCCGGGCGGCCAGCTCGGCGTGATCGCGGGAGGGTTTGATCCGGGTGATGAAGGAATCATGGTAGTTCACAATCGCGCCGGCTTCCTCCAGCATCTCGATCAGCACCAGAGCAGGGCTTTCCCGCATATCGTCCACGTTCTTCTTATAGGCAAGGCCGATCAGGAGGATATTGGCGCGACGAAGCGCGCGGCCGGATTGATTGCTCAACGCCGAGGCGAGGCGGTTCACCACATAGCGCGGCATCAGCGTGTTGATCTCGCCGGCGAGCTCGATGAAGCGCGTGTTGATGCCATAGGCCCGCGCCTTCCAGGTCAGATAGAAGGGGTCGATCGGGATGCAATGCCCGCCAAGCCCGGGACCGGGGTAGAACGGCATGAAGCCGAAAGGCTTGGTCTTCGCCGCGTCGATCACTTCCCAGACATCGATCCCCATGGCGTCGAAGATGACCTTGAGCTCGTTCACCATGGCGATGTTGACCGCGCGGAAGATATTCTCGGTCAGCTTGATCGCCTCGCCGGTATCCGGCGAGGAGACCGGCACGGTCTTCACCACCGCCGCGTCATAGAGCGCCTTTGCAAGAGCAAGCGCCGCACGGCCGTCGCCGCCCACCACTTTGGGGATCGAGGCCGTCCCGAAGCGCTCATTGCCGGGATCCTCGCGTTCGGGCGAATAGGCGAGATAGAAATCCCGGCCTGATTTGAACCCGCCGCGCTCCAGGATCGGTTTCAGCACCTCCGTCGTGGTGCCGGGATAGGTGCTGGATTCCAACACCACCAGCTGGCCGGCTCGAAGATGGCGCGCAATGGCCTCCCCGGTCGCGACCACGAATTGCAGATCGGGCTCGCGGAATTTGGTGAGCGGCGTCGGCACGCAGATCAGGATCGCATCCATGCGTTTGAGGCCGCGAAAATCGGCGCTTGCCACCAGGCGTCCGTCTCGAACCGCGGTGGAAATCCGCTTGCTGGGAATATGCTTGATATAGCTCCGGCCGGCATTCAGGCGATCCACCTTGCCGGGATCGACATCGAAGCCGGTCACGGAAAACCCCTTTTCCGCGAACAGGCAGGCGAGCGGCAGGCCGACATAGCCGAGTCCGATGATGCCGACCCGCGCGGCTTTCTTGTCGATGCGGCGGCGCAGAAGCCGGTCGAGCGGCTCGGCCCTGGGCCTGGCGTTTCGGCGGGCAGGTTTTTTCGTCTTTGTAGTGGCGGCCATCCTGTACCTTTCCCCGAATCCATCTCGTCCCCGATGGTCAGTATCCACGTCTCGGGTTCCTGCGGTCAATCACGCGCGGGCGCCGTGCTAGGCATGCCGCGGCGCCGATGATAATCTCCGCTCAAGCTGAAATAGGCCGGAAATTTGACGTGAACACGCTCGTCGAACAGGATTCCCAGTCAGAGAAGTCACCGTCGGACAAGTCGCAGCCGGACGAGTCACAGTCGGATGAGGCACGGGCGAACGCTTCAAGGGCGCGGGGGCCGATCCGGTTTCGACGCATTTCCGCCACCGTCGGCGAATCGTCATCCCTGAGCGACAGGCTCCAGCGGATCGGTGAGTCGGTCATGTTGTTTCTCATCGCGATCGCCTTTTTCGGCATCACGTCCATTCCCAAGGATCTGCCGCCGCAGGCGCTTTCTGTGAGCAATCCCCTGAACACGATGCTGATGGGATTGCTCCTGGCAGCTTCGCTGTCGATGCTGGCCGTAAGCTGGCAGAAGGCGTGGCCGCTCCTGCTCCGCAGTCCGCTTTTGATCGCCTTCCTGGTTCTCGCCGCCGTCTCGGTCTATTGGAGCGCCTATTCCGGCGTCTCCATCCGGCGGGTCGGCACCTTGTTCATTCCCGTGCTCTGCGCGTTGGCCCTGATCGCCCGTCACGACATGCAGGAGATCGTCATAAGGTTCGGGCGGATCGTTTTGATCCTGGCGGCGATCTCCGCCTTCCTCGCCATCGTCGTGCCGCGGATCGGCGTGATGCACGCGCTCTATCACAGCGAGGGAGATCCCGATCTCACCGGCGCCTGGCGCGGCATCACCGGCCACAAGAACACGCTCGGTTATGTCGTCTCCATCGCCGCAGAAATCTATGCCTGGCGATTGTTCAGCGAGCCACGGCGCAAGCCCCTTCATCTTCTGATCGTCATCCTGCTGATGATCATGTGCTTCAAGACCCGGTCCGCGACTGCACTGGTCGCCAGCGTCCTGGGCGTGGGCCTGCTTTTCGTGCTTTCGGTGCGGCGGCGGTTCGGCATGCCGGGCGTGGCTCTGGAAGCCATGATGGCCACCGCCGCGATTGCGGCCGTTGTCGCATTCCCGTTCTTCACGATCGTGGTCACCTCGCTGCTCGGCAAGGATCTGACCTTCACCGGCCGGGTGCCGCTCTGGCAGGCGCTCATGTACTACATCGAGCGGAGGCCGTGGTTCGGCTACGGCTATGGCGGATTCTGGATCGATGGCAGTCCCCAGATATTGCGGCTCGACCAGATCATTCCCTGGGAGCCTCCCAACGCCCACAATGCCTATCTGGAGCTGCTGCTGACCGTCGGCGTCGTGGGCGCTGTGCTCGGCACTGCATTCCTGCTTTCCGTCATCATCCGCGCTTACAGTCTCTCGCGTAACGGCGGGCCGCATTGGGCCGGCTTCGCCGCGATCTTCAGCATCGTGTTCTTCCTCACCAATATGGTGGACACGATGCTGCTCCGTTCCGGCGACATCTATTGCTTCCTGCTGGTGCTTTGCCATTTTGCCCTGGCCAAGCAGCGCATATCGCAAGAGAGTGGAAGACCGGAACCTGTCCGGCTCCGCCGGCGCTTCCTGCCACTGGACCCGCCAATGCATCCCGGTCCTTCCGACGAACCTGCTGTCAATGGTGCGGCACCGGTTCGCGGTGAAATTCTCATGGGGCGATGACCGCTAATCCCTAGCCTTCCTACGGGTTTCCTGTTCTAGTATCCGCATATGCGGCCAGTCGGGACAACCGGCGGCTCGGTGAGAACAGCGGGGGTTTCGCGGCACGGATGCTCATATTTCTGGGCAAGCGGCTCTTTTTCCTCGTCTTCACCATGTTCGTGGTGTCGGCGCTGGTTTTTGCGGCGTTCGAATTCACGCCGGGCCAGGTCGCGCGCAAGGTCCTGGGTCCTTTCGCCACCCAGGACCAGGTGGATCGCCTGACCGAGCAGATGGGGCTCAACCGCCCGGTCTGGACGCGGTACTTCGAGTGGCTGCACCACACCTTGGCGGGCGATCTCGGCTATTCGACGCTCTATAAGACCGAGGTCAACAACATCATCTGGGACCGGCTCGGGAACACGCTGCTCCTGGCCTCCATCGCCTTCATCATCATCGTCGTCTTCGCGATCGTGTTCGGCATCGCCGCCGGCATGCGCGAAGGCTCGAAGCTCGACCGCACGATCTCGGTGGCCAGCATCGTCACGACTTCGGTTCCTGAATTCGCGTCGGGCGTGTTCCTCGCCAGCATCTTCGTGATCTGGCTCGACTGGCTGCCGGGGACCTCGCCGCTGGATCCCGATGCGGGGCCGATCTGGCAGCAACTGGTCCTGCCGGTGGCGGTGATGGTCCTCTATGACCTCGGCTATGTCGTGCGCATGGTGCGCGCCTCGATGGTCGAGGTTATGACCAAGCCCTATATCCGCACCGCCGTGCTCAAGGGCCTGAGCTTCCGCCAGGTGATCCTGAAACATGCGCTGAGAAATGCGATGATCGCGCCTTTCACGGTCATCCTGCTGCAGATCAACTACCTGGTCACCGGCGTCGTCGTCGTAGAGGCCGTGTTCGCCTATCCGGGCTTCGGGCGCATGATCCTGGAATCTGCGCTGGCCCAGGATGTGGCGACCGTGGAAGCCGCATCGCTCTTCGCGGTCCTGGTCACGGTTTCGACCCAGATTGTCGGCGATCTCGGCTACATGTATCTCAACCCGCGGATCCGCTTCTCATGACGATGCCAGCGCCCGCACCGACCCAGGTCCGGCCCGAACGCGGCTTCCTTGCCCGCCTCTGGGCGCGCATGAGACTGCTGAAGGAATCGCCGGTCGGCATGATCGGCGTCTTCCTGGTGCTGTTCTGGATCGCGGTGGCGATCCTGGCGCCCTGGATCTCGCCCTACGATCCCAATGACAGCAACATGGATGCGCTCGCCGATCCGACGCCCAGCATGTTGAACTGGCTCGGCACCGACAATCAAGGCCGCGATATCCTCTCCCGTATCATCTGGGGTTCGCGCGCGGTCCTGGGGATCGCTCCCATTGCGGTGATTTGCGCCTATGTGGTCGGTTGCATGATGGGTCTGGTGGCAGGCTATTACCGCGGCTGGGTCGATCAGGTGGTGAACCGGGTCTCGGACATCATCCTCTCCTTCCCGGCCATCGTCCTTTACATCATCGTGATCATGCGGCTCGGCCCTTCGGCCTTCAACATCATCCTCGCCGTGATTTTCGTCGCATCGCCCCAGGTCGCGCGCATCGTGCGCGGCATCACGCTGGA
>DASYDA010000019.1:0-9477 GCA_036499865.1 Dongiaceae bacterium
TTTCAGAATCTCCGGTTCGCGCTTCGGCAGGTCGCCGCGCATGGGGAAATCGGTCTTGGGCAGGAAGACGGTCGATTTGTAATCCAAAATCCGGTCCCTTAAGGTCAAATGGCGAAGTCGAATGTTCTCAAATCACTTTTGAGCGGTGCCGATCCGCTGGGCATGCGGCTGCGCGAGCGGCTGATGCCGTTGACCCGGGGCAGGGCCGCGATATTCGGCCAGCATCCGGCGCGCGGTCTCGCTATCCGCCGCGATCTGCGCCTTTAGGGCATCGAGGCCGTTGAACTTCATTTCCGGTCGGATGAATCCCAGCAAGGCGACCCGGAGATGCTTGCCGTAGAGATCGCCGGCGAAATCGAAGAGATGCGCCTCGAGCTGTACGCGTTCGCCGCCCACCGTCGGGCGGCGCCCCAAATTGGCGACGCCGCCGATCCATTGCAAGTCTTCGCCGGTATCGACGGCCGCCTTGATCGCATAGACGCCGAGCTTGGGCAGCATGAATTCGCCCAGCGCCACATTGGCGGTCGGGAAACCCAAGAGCCGCCCGCGCTTGTCGCCGGATTCGACCCTACCCTCGATCTCCCAGGGGCGGTTCAAAGCCTGAGCCGCGCCGAGCGGATCGCCCGCCAACAACCGCTCGCGCACCAAAGTGGAGGAGTAGACTGCGCCTGCGGTCTCGCTGGCCGCGGCGACCGACGTCGCCTCGAAATCGAGCTTGGCACCCAGTTCGGCGAGCACCGTCGCATTGCCGCCGCGGTTTTTGCCGAAGCAGAAATCGTAGCCGACCACCACATGGCGGACACCGAGGCCGTTCATCAGAACGTCGCGCACGAAGGTCTCGGCGGATTTCTCCACCATGTCGCGGTCGAAGGTGAGCACGAAGGCGAAATCGACGCCGAGATCCTGCAGATGCCGCATCTTGATGCGGAAGGGGGTCAGGCGAAACGGCGGCTCGCCGGGTTTGAAGAAGCTTCGGGGATGCGGTTCGAAGGTCAGCACGCCGAGCGGCGCATGGGTCCGATGCGCGATATCGGCGGCGGCCTTGATTACCGCCTGATGGCCGAGATGAACGCCGTCGAAATTGCCGATCGCGACAACCGCCTTGCGCGCCTCCGGCGGAACCTCCTCGAAGTGACGAAACAACCGCATTTTCTGGCTTAAGCTTCCTTGGGCCGGCGCGGCACCATGAGCTGTGCTTCGCCTTCCAGCACAGCCTTGTCGCCGACATGGCAGGTGGTGGACATGGTGACCCGGGCCTTTTCCCGGTCCACCGCCGTCACGGTGACGCGGGCGAGAACGGTATCGCCGATCCGGACCGGCGCCTTGAATTTGAGAGTCTGGCTCATATAGATGCAGCCCGGGCCTGGCAATTTGGTGCCGAACACCGCCGAGATGAAGCCCGCCGTCAGCATGCCATGGGCGATCCGGCCCTTGAACTGGGTGGGCTTGGCGAATTCCTCGTCGAGATGGACCGGATTGGTATCGCCGGTGATGCCGGCGAAGAGGACGATATCGGCTTCGGTGACGGTCTTCGAGAAGACGGCCGTCATGCCTTCGCTGATCTCGTCCAGATATTTGCCCCGCAATTCGTCCATTCCGGCCTCAAGATATTCATTTTGGCCGGAAAATGCCGGCTTTGTGAAATCGGGCGGCACTATATCGGGCCGGTCCGGGGGTCACAAGCGGACAAGGCGCAGGGGACGCCGTCAACTATCGCATGATTTCAATGTGTTCGCGGGTCCATCGGCACTTGGTCGCGGACACCCAGGATCTCTTCGAACATAAGGGCACCGGCCAGCAATCCGGCTTCGCCTCTGGGCGGCGCCACGATCTGGATCCCGACCGGGCGCCCGTCTCCAGAAATGCCGTCGGCGAAAAAGCCGGAAGGCAGCGCCAGAACCGGGCAGGCGGTCATCGTGATCAGCGCGGCCAGCTTCAGCCATTCGACATAGTTGTCGAGCTTCACTCCGTTGATTTCCCGGGGCCAGCGTTCCTTCACGTCGCGCGGCAGGATCGGCGCGGCCGGCAGGATCAGCAGGTCGTAGGTCCGGAAGAACCGCACCATGTCGCCGAACAGGCGCGAGCGCCGGAGCTGCGCCTTGCCGATTTCCTCGGGCTTCAGGGCTAGGCCCTTTTCCGCGTTCCAGATGATCTCCGGCTTCAGCTTGTCTCGGTGCTTGGCCAGGAGGGTTGTCATGCTGGCGGCGTAATCGGCGGCGCGCAGGGTCTGGAAAGCCTGGCCGACGCCGCCGAAATCCGGGCTGGCCTCCTCGACGCTGATACCGGTCCTGGCCAACCGGTCTGCTGCGTTGCGGCATGCGGATTTGACCGCGGGCTCGATGGGCAGGCCAGCGGGATCGAGGCAGAGCGCCACGCGCCCGGGCTTGCGCCGGGTGCGCGCCGTTTCCAGAAAAGGCCGTGCAGGCTTTTCCAGGGAGATCGGATCTTCGACCCGCCACCCCACCATCGCATCCAGCATCAAGGCGACGTCTTCGACATTCCGCGCCATCGGCCCATTGACCGACAGGGTATCGAAGCTGAGCTCACTGGGGCCGTTGGCGATCCGGCCGGGCGATGGCCGCAATCCCACGACCGAACAGAAACTGGCCGGAGTGCGGAGCGATCCGCCGAGATCCGATCCCGTGGCCAGCCAGACCTGGCCGGTTGCCAGGGCCACCGCCGATCCGCCGGAGGAGCCGCCGCAATTCAGCCGCGTATCCCAGGGGTTGAGAGTCTCGCCGAAGACCTCGTTGAAAGTGTTGGCGCCGGCGCCGAATTCCGGCGTGTTCGACATGGCAAGCGGGATGGCGCCATTGGCCTCCAGGGTCTGCACCATGATGTCGGATTGACGCGGCACGTTGTCGGCGAAGATCGGCGAGCCATAGGTCGTGCGCAACCCGGCGACGTCGTTCAGATCCTTGACCGCGATGGGCAAGCCCGCCAATGCACCGCGCGCCTCGATGGGCAAGGCACCGAGCCGCTCCGCTTGCTTGCGCGCGCGTTCCTCGCCGATCGTGACCAGCGCATTGACGGCGGGATTGACCGCGGCGATGCGCGCTAGCGCAGCATCGATCAGTTCTTGCGGCGAGACTTTGCCGCTCTGCAGCAAAGCTACCGCAGCGCAGGCATCGAGACGCCAAAGCTCGGCTGGTATGTCGGATTTGGTCGGCATTTATCGAGTTCCCCATCGCCATTCGGCCATGCGCATGCTATCCAGAGTTCAATAAAGAATCGCGCGTAATTCGCCAAATCCTTCACCTCAATCTCCATGGATCCCAATCCAATATCGTGGCTGCGACCGACCCGCAAACCGGGCGCGGGTGCGTTCGCGACGATGTTCGCATTGGATTCCTTTGCGCGCGGTTCCAACGTCACCGTCCTCTATCTGCAGGCCAAGGATCTGCAGGTGACGGATCAGCACATCACTTTGTTCTCGAATGCCGCCAGCGTCAGCGCGCTCACCTTCAGCTTCCTGGTGCCGCTCCTCATGCATCGGTTTCGCCGGCGCTGGGTCTATACAGCCGGCATCGGCCTGGGGATGATCGGCGCGCTCGCGCTCGCTTCGGCGAGCATCGGTGGTGAAATCACGGCGCTCATCCTGCGCGGGCTGAGTGGCGTCGCTATCAGCACAGGCCTGCTGCTCTATGTGATGGATTTCATCCCGCGCCACGAGATGACCCGCTCCGAACCCTTGCGTCTGTTTTCGGGTTGCCTGCCCTGGGGCCTCGGGCCGTGGATCGGGGTGCAGCTCTATGACCGCTTCGGTTCGATCGGGGTGGCGGCTCTCACCATCGGCGCCTATACGGTGCTGCTCGGCTATTTCTGGTATTTGCGGATCACCGAGAATCCGGCCGTTGCCGCGGCCAAGCGCCCGCCGCCGAACCCCTTCGCCAATCTCGCACGCTTCGTCAAACAGCCACGGCTGAGGCTGGCCTGGTTCGTGGCCTTCTCGCGATCGGCCTGGTGGTCGATGTTCTTCGTCTACCCAACGCTCTATCTGCACGACAATCACGTCGCGAACACCTGGGCCGGCGCCTTGACCGGCGCAGGGAACATCATGCTGGTGCTGACCCTGCCGGTCGGCTGGCTGGCCCGGCGGACCGGCATCCGGCGCCTGATCATGACGGCATTCGCCGTGGCAGGGACCCTGACCATTATCGCCGCGATCACTTTCGAGATCGTGCCGCTGACGGCTTGTCTCATCCTCGCCGGCACCGCTTTCGTCGTCTGGCTGGATGCCCTTGGCACCATCCCCTTCATGCGTTCGGTGCGCTCCTACGAGCGCCCCCAGATGGCCTCGGTCTTTCAAACTTATATTTATCTCAGCGACCTGCTGCCGGGGATCATCTACTTCGTCCTGTTGGGCTTCTTCGATCTGCGTTCGGTCTTTCTCACCTGCGGCCTGCTCGCGGTCGGCGCCAGCTTCGTGGCAAGAAGGCTGCCCAAAAGCATGTAGCGCACCAAGCCGGATGCAGCTTGTGGAAGATTGGGGATGTTTCTAGACTCGCCATGGGGAGCGGCGGCTCGCCGGTCTGATCGGGAGCCGCTTTGGCAGGGGGCTGGGCATGTCAAATGACGGTGATCGCAAATTGGAAGCGGTGCTTGCGCGCGCCCAGGCTGCGGTTGCCGATCTGGCCAAGAATTACGGAAAGAACACCCTCGTCGAACTGGACCGCTGCGCCGAACTGATGACAGCCGCCCGGGAGAGCGCGGCTGCCTGCGCGACATCGATCAAAGAACTCTACGGCGTTGCCCATAACATCAAAGGGCAGGGCTCTTCCTTCGGCTACCCTCTGGTCACCCGGATCGGCCACTCACTCTGCGTGCTGACCCGCACCGAGCGTGAATTCAAGGATTCCGATCTCGGCGTGGCCCAGGCGCATCTCGACGCCTTGCGGCTGATTCTCACCAAGGACATCAAAGGAGAGGGCGGCGAGCTTGGCGCCAAACTCGCCAAGCGCCTCGAAGACATGGTCGAGAAAGTTAATAACGCCTGAACGATCAACGCCTGAGCGACGGAATTCCCAAATCAGATTCTAATTGTTCGGGGTGCCCTGCTGCCGTTTCTTCTTTTCCGGCGTGCGGAACAGTGAATTGTTCAAAGGCAGGCCGAATTCGGCATTGAAGAGGCCGACGCGAACCTCCTGGTTCTTGTCATCGACCAGGCTCCACTGCTGGAGCTCGAGCGGATGATCGCCCAGGACCAGCGTGACCTTGCCGGCCTCCGGATGATCGGTCTCCTGGATGCCGATGCGAAAGGCATTCGGTCCACGCTCGAAAGAGGTGACGGTGACGTCGCCGCCGAGCTTCACCTTGTCACGCAATAGGAACCAGAGCGGCGACAGATCGAGCGGCGCCTGGTTGAGCTGATCGATCTCGCCGTCATAGTAACTGACGGCGATGCGATCCGCGACCAGCAGCACCTGGCTCGGCGGATCGTATTGCACGCGGAGGAAGCCCGGCCGCTTCACATAGATCATGCCGAAGACCGAGCCCTGGGCGGAATCCTGCTGGAACTTCGCCTGCATCGTGGTGATGCCGTTCATGTAATCTTCGATCCGCGATATATCCGCGCGATCTTGCTGCGTCAGGTTGGCGGGGACGGCGTCTTTGGCGAAGGCGCGCGGGGCGCTCAGGCTCAGAAGCGAAATTCCGGCCGCACCGATGAAGCCGCGCCGAGATAAGCCGAAGTTTTGCAAGTTCTAATCCGTTCCGTCGATATTGCGCGCCAGGACCTCGCGCTTGCCGGCATGATTCGCCTGGCTGATCACGCCTTCGCGTTCCATGCGCTCGATCAGGCGGGCCGCGCGGTTATAGCCGATCTGAAGGTAACGCTGCACGAAGCTCGTCGAAGCCTTTCTTTCGCGGCAGACCAAGGCCACGGCCTTGTCATAGAGCTCGTCCGCGGCGGCACCGCCGCCTTCGCCGAGTTCATCGCCGCCGCTGAGTTCTTCCTCATCGACGGTGATGTCCTCGATATAGTCAGGCTGCCCCTGGGCTTTCAAGAAGCCGACCACGCTTTCCACTTCACGATCCGAAACGAACGGGCCGTGAACGCGGGTGATACGGCCGCCATTGGCCATGTAAAGCATGTCGCCCTGGCCGAGCAGTTGCTCGGCGCCCTGTTCACCGAGAATGGTGCGGCTGTCGATCCGGCTGGTGACGTGGAAGGAAACCCGGGTCGGGAAGTTCGCCTTGATGGTGCCGGTGATGACATCGACCGAAGGCCGCTGCGTCGCCATGATGATATGGATGCCGGCGGCACGCGCCATCTGCGCCAGGCGCTGGATCGCCGCTTCGATCTCCTTGCCGGCGACCAGCATGAGGTCGGCCATTTCGTCCACCACCACCACGATGAAGGGCAGCGCTTTGAGATCGAACGGCTCTTCCTCGTAGATCGGCGTGCCGGTTTCCGGATCGAAGCCGGTCTGCACCCGGCGGGTCAATTGCTCGCCGGCGGCGGCGGCTTGCGCCAGGCGCTGGTTGTAGCCCTCGACATTGCGCACGCCGAGCTTTGACATGGCGCGATAGCGGTTCTCCATCTCCCGCACCGTCCATTTGAGCGCCACCACCGCCTTGCGCGGATCGGTCACCACCGGGCACAGCAGGTGCGGGATGCCGTCATAGACCGAGAGCTCCAGCATCTTCGGATCGACCATGATGAATTTGCAGCGCTCGGGCGGCATCCGATAGAGGATCGAGAGGATCATCGTGTTGATGCCGACCGATTTGCCGGAACCCGTGGTGCCGGCGATCAGCAGATGCGGCATGCGGGCGAGATCGACCACGATCGGCTGGCCGCCGATATCCTTGCCGAGCACCAAAGCGAGCTTCGAGCCGGTGGCGGTGTAGCTTTCATCTTCCAAAAGCTCGCGCAAGGACACGACCTCGCGCTCGCGGTTGGGCAGTTCGATGCCGATCACGCTGCGGCCGGGCACGACGGCGATGCGGACCGAGACCGCGCTCATCGAACGCGCGACGTCGTCGGCGAGGCCGACCACGCGGCTGGTCTTGGTGCCGGGCGCCGGCTCCAATTCGTAGAGCGTGACGACAGGCCCCGGGCGCACCTTCTCGATCGCGCCCTTGACGCCGAAATCGTCGAGCACGGTTTCCAACAGCCGCGCATTCTTCTCCAGGCTCTCTTCGTTGATGCGCTGGACCGCGGCGTTGGAGGCCGGGCGTGCCAGCGTGTCGAGGGGTGGCAGGTCGAAATCCGTCTCACCCTCGAAGTCGAGGCTCGGCTGCGGCTGGGCCTTTTCGCGTTTGGCGGCCTTGACCTTTTCCTTCCGCTGCGTCGCCGTCGGAACCACGACGCGCGCCGCGCGATCCGCAGGCTCCGGCAGGTCGATATCGGGCTCTTCGCGTCCCCCCATCTGCGGCTCGCGGCGCACGACATCGAGGTCGTCGCGGCTGCGTGAGAAAGCGCCGCGCAGATTCGGCAGACGGAAGCCGCCGGCGATCCGCCGCAACAGGCTGGGTTCGCCGGGCTCCTCGTCAACATCCGCTTCCGGGGTCCATTCCTGGGTGCGCCGATCGAAGGTGAGGCCGACGCGCCGGCCCGCCGCCGCGACATTGCGTCCGAACAGAACGTAGCCGCCGAGCGGGATGCCGAGCGTGAAAAAGAGCGCCACCAGGGTCAGCACAGTTGTCGTCACCGCCAGGGCGAAATGCAGACCGGCGGCAGGAAGACCGATTCCGAGGCGTGTTGCGAGACCTGCCAAGCCGCTGGCGCCGTCCGATCCTGCAAAAGCGATATGGCCGACGAAACCACCGAAACCCGCCACCCAGGGCCATTGGCCGGATGCCGGCAAGGTATCCAGCGGCAAGGCGGCGATCAGCGTCGTCAAAGGCAGCAGCAGGAGTTTCAGCCACCAGCGCTGGATCTCCCGGGCGCGGATCAGACGCCAGCCCCAGGCGAGCGCTGCGAGCGCCGGAACGACGGCGGCGAGACCGAGGGATTGCAGGGCGAAATCGGCGAGATAGGCGCCGGGCAGGCCGAGCAGATTGCGCGCCGGCGTATCCACCGCATGGTTGAAGCTCGGATCGCCGGAATCCGCGGAGATCAGCGCCAGAAGAAAGACGATGCCGAAGAGGCACAGCGCCACGCCGATCGTTTCCATCAAGCGCCGACGGGCGAAATCCCTGATCCCGCCCCCACCGCCGATATTGGGCCGCGAGACGAGGGGCATGCGGCTGCTGTCGCCGATCATCGGTTACCGTCCTGCAGCCGCTTTGGCTGTCCTGTTCATGATGTCTTCGCCCAAGATGTCTTCGAAGGCGCGCGCCATGCGCCGAAGCATGGCCGCGGTATCATCGGGTTCCTGGATCAAGGCGACGCGGATATAGCGCCCGCCGGGATTTTGCCCGAATGCATCCGGCCGCGCCATATAGCCGCCCGGCAACACCTTGATCGCCGCCCGCCGCCATAGTTCGACCGCAACCTTCTCTCCATCGCCGACATCGAGCCAGAGGAAGAAACCACCGGCCGGCCGCACCGATCCGAAGATCGGCCCGAGAATCTCTTCGGCGAGATCGAAATTGCGGCGATATTTCTCGCGATTGACGTCGACATGCGCCTCGTCCCGCCAGAGCCGCGTCGAAGCTTCGAGCACAGGCAAGGGCGGGGCGACGCCGCCATAATTGATGAGCTGCGCCTGGCGCCCGATGAGTTTCGCATCGCCGGCGACGAAGCCCGAACGCAAGCCGGGCGAACTGGAGCGCTTCGAGAGCGAATGGAAGACCAGCAGACGATCGAGAGAGCCGCCCTGGTAGTCCGCTGCCATGTCGCGCGCTGCTTCCAGCATGCCGGCCGGGGGCGTGTCGGAATAGATCTCGGCATAGCACTCGTCGGCGGCGAGCACGAAATCATGGCGCCGCGCGAGCGCCAGCCATTGCTTCAGATAATCCAGCGAAGCCACCGCGCCCTGCGGATTGGCCGGCGAGCAGAGATAGACCAAAGCCGCCTTGTCGAGCGTCTCCGCCGCGATCTCCTCGATGGCGGGCAGGAAGCCGCTTTCCGCCGTCGTCGGCAGAAAATCCGGTTCGCCGCCGGCGATCGCCGCGGCACCCGCATAGGAGTGATAGAAGGGATTGCCCATCAGCACCTTGGTCTTGCCCTTGGGCGCACCGGCCGCAACGGCGGAGAGGGCAACCTGAAACAAGGCCTCGCGGGTGCCCGAGACCGGCAGGATATCCTTCGCGGCATCGAGCAGATTCGTCGGCAGATGATAGCGGCGATCCAGCCAGGCCTTCACGGCGTTCCGGAAAGCTTCGGTCCCCGCGGTCGGCGGATACTTGCCCCAGAGCGCCGCCGCTTCAGCGATCGCTTCCTTCACGAAGGCGGGCGGCGCGAATTGCGGCTCGCCGAGCTGTAACAGCAAAGGCGTATTTCCGCCGCCCGGCGCCACGCCCTCCAGCAGCTTGTTGAGGCGGGTGAACGGGTGGAAGGAAATCAGCGACTCGAGTCGGTCTTGGGCC
>DASYDA010000020.1:0-8257 GCA_036499865.1 Dongiaceae bacterium
TCCATAACTTCACCTTCGCCTGAAATCTCAACTCGGCCATTGCGCCCCTGTTGGGCCATAGCTATAGTAAAATTGGATCCAATCGACAAGCGACATATCAACCAATATGGCCAGACGTCCCGACCTCGCGCTGCTGGTGGATTCGGCAAAACCGCGTTTCCGCACCGCCACGGAATATGTCGAAAGCACGCTGAAGGAGGCGATCTTGAGCGGCGCCCTGGCCGGCGGATCGCCCCTACGCCAGGAAGATCTGGCGGCGACTTTCGGGGTCAGCCGCATGCCGATCCGGGAAGCCCTGCGCCAGCTCGAGGCCCAGGCCTTGGTCGACTTCTACCCTCACCGCGGCGCCGTGGTCACCGAGATCACCCCAGAAGAGGCCGCCGACAATTATGCGATCCGGGGGGCCCTGGAGCCGATGGCGCTCCGGCTGTCCATCCCCCATCTGGCGGCCGAGGACATCGACCGCGCTTACGGCCTCATCGAGGATATGGACCGGGAGGTCGAGCAATCTCGCCTGGGGGAGTTGAACCGGCGCTTCCACATGACCCTCTACGGGAAAGCGGAACGCCCCCGCCTCCTGGCCCTGGTCGACCAGCATCTGGCCGCCGCCGATCGCTATCTTCGGTTCCATCTGGCGGTGCTGGGACGCAGCCACCTCTCCCAGGACGAGCATCGGGGATTGGCCGCCGCCTGCCTCGCCGGCGATGCCGAGACCGCCTCCGCGATCCTCTCCCGGCACATCCAGGAAGCCGATCGAAATCTGCAAAAATTCCTAAAGTCGCGGAATGCGACTAGCCCCAAAGCGCCGGACCGTTCGGATGCATGACGCTGCCATCGAAGGCAAAACCATCCGGCCGATCCTTCGCCAGCAGCAGGGGACCGTCCAGATCGACGAACTGCGCCTGCTGGGCGACCAGGAAGGCCGGCGCCATGGCGAGCGAGGTGCCGACCATGCAGCCGACCATGATCTGGAAATCGAGCCGTTTGGCTTCCGTCACCATGGCCAGCGCCTCGGTTAAGCCACCCGACTTGTCCAATTTGATGTTCACCACCTGATAGCGACCTTTGAGCGTCCGTATCGTCGTCAGATCGTGACAGGATTCATCGGCGCAGACCGGAACCGAAGGTTCGACCTCCAGCAGCGCCAAGTCCTGATCGGCAGGAAGCGGCTGTTCGATCAGCACCACGCCCAGATCCTTCAGCTTCGGCGACAAGGCCCGGTAATCCGCCAGCGACCAGCCTTCATTGGCATCGACGATGAGCTTCGCCCCCGGCGCCGCCTGATGCACCGCCTTCACCCGGTCGAAGTCGTCCGGCCCGGCCAGTTTCAGCTTGAGCAATGGCCGCCCGGCATTGGCCTTGGCGGCCTCGGCCATCTTCTGCGGCGTATCCAGGCTGAGAGTATAGGCCGTGGTGACGTCCTTCGGCCGGTCGATCGCGGCGATTTCCCAGGCCGGCTTGCCCGTGAGCTTGGCTTCGAGATCCCAGAGCGCGCAGTCGATCGCGTTCCGTGCCGCCCCCGGCCCCTGGATATTGCGCAAGCGGGGCCGGCCGAGACCGCCCTCGACCGCCCCGCGCAGCTTCTCGATCATCTCCATCACCAGCCCGATGCTTTCCTTGTAGCGGGCATAAGGCACGCATTCGCCGCGGCCGGTCTTGCCGTCCTCTTCGATCTCCACCACCACGACATCGGCGGCGGTTTTCGAGCCTCGGGAGATGGTGAACGTGCCGGCGATCGGCCAGCTTTCCTGTTTGATGGTGAGTTTGCGGGTCATGCGAGGCGATCCACAATGGCGGCGACGCCGGTCCGGATCGGATCGACCGCCGGCAGGCCGACCTCCTTCTCGACCTGGGCGAGATAATCCTTGGCCACACCGGGTTCGAGCCCCTTGGTGTTGATGCTGGCGCCCACGAACTTGACCTTGGGATTGGTCAGGCGTGCCGCGGCCAGATTGGCCTCCATGCAGGATTTCAAATCCGGCAGCGGATAATGCGGCAGGCCGCGCATATGCTTGCGGGTCGGCTCATGGCAGAGCACCAGGGCATCCGGCTGCGCGCCATGCAGCAGCCCGAGGCTCACGCCGGCGAAAGAGGCGTGGAACAGCGAACCCTGCCCTTCCACCAGATCCCAATGATCGGGCTCATTGGCGGGCGACAGCCATTCCACGGCGCCGGAGACGAAATCCGAGACCACGGCATCGATCGAGACGCCGGAACCGGCGATGAAGATGCCGGTCTGCCCGGTGGCGCGGAAATCCGCCTTCATGCCGCGCTTGCGCATCTCCTTTTCCATGGCGAGCGCCGTATACATCTTGCCAACCGAACAATCGGTGCCGACCGCCAACACCCGCTTGCCGGACCGTTTCTCACCGGTACCGACCTCGAAATCCTGGATCGGATGGCGAACGTCGTGCAGCGCCCGGCCTAGGCGCTTCGCGGTCTCGACGAGCTTCGGATGATCGGTCAGGCGCTGATGCAGCCCGCTCGCGAGATCGAGGCCGAGTTCCAGGGCGCCCGCCAGCATATCCACCCAGTCCGGCGACAAAACGCCGCCCCGGTTGGCGACGCCGACGATCACGGTTTTCGCCCCGGCCTTCGCGGCCGCCTCGAAATCCATGTCCTTGATCTTGAGATCGGCATTGCAGCCGGGAAGCCGCATCTGGCCGATGCACCAATCCGGCCGCCAATCGAGGATTCCCTGGGCGGTCTTGGCGGCGAGCTGGTCCCTGGCATTGCCGAGGAACAGCAGGTAAGGGCGACGAATCTCTATTCCACTCACGCGATTTCTCTTTCGGGGTTGCATGGGATGACGGGAAATCTAGCCAAGATCGCCGTTCTTGTCTTGGCTCCAAACACCTATAGTGCGCCCGTCCAGCGAAAGCCTGCCCGTCCATGAATTCGGATTTTCCCGCCGCCCCTCCCCCAGCCGCCCTGGTCCTCCCCACCGATATTCTCGCAGCGCAAAATCATTTCGCGCTGCATCGGCGGATCTGGCGGATCGCCCTGCCGGCGATCCTGGCCAATCTGACCACCGTCCTTCCCGGCCTCTGTGACATGGCCTTCATCGGCCGCAGCGGCCATGAGATCGAGCAAGGCGGCGTCGCGATCGGAACGACTTTCTGCGGGTTGCTGCTCTGGGCCTTCAGCTTCCTGCGCATGGGCACGACCGGCGTCACCGCGCAGGGCTATGGCGCCAACGATCCCAGCGTCGTGCGCCAGGCCATCGACTGGTCCCTGATCCTGGCGATCGGTTTCGGCCTGGGGCTGATCCTGGCCGCCGTCCCGCTCGGCGCCTTCATCCTGCCGCTCTATGGCGGCCCGCTCGCCGAACAGGATCTGGCCGCGGAGTATTTTCATCTACGGATGCTGGCGGCTCCGTTCGATCTTTGCCTGTTCGCGGTGATGGGCTGGCTGATCGGGGTGCAGCGGGCCCGCACCGTTTTCGTGATCCAGCTGCTGCTGAACAGCATCAACGTCGCACTCTGCTATCTCTTCGTGGTCGTCCTGGATTATGGCGTGGTCGGTGTCGCCGGCGCGACATCGCTCGCGCAAACCGCCACGGCCTTGGCCGCCGTCGCCTGGGTCTATCGCATGACGCGGCGCTTGCAGCCTGCCGCCAAGCCCATCGGCAGCCGCGTGCCGATTCTGCAAAAACTGGTCGCCATCAACCGCGACATCTTCATCCGCACCATCGTCCTGCTGTTCGTCTTCACCTATTTCGTCCATCTCGGCGCCGGATTGAGCGCCGTGACGCTGGCCGCCAACCAGATCCTGCTCGGTTTCCTGAGCCTGATTTCCTTCGGCCTCGACGGCTTCGCGCAATCCGCCGAAACCCTGGTGGGCGAAGCTCTGGGCGCGCGGAATCCGCGCCTGCTTTCTGGCGCCCTCTGGGGCAACCTCTTCTGGGGCGCAGCCCTGGCCGCGGCGATGACCGCGATTTTGTGGGCCGCCGGACCAATCGTCCTGCCTTGGTTCAGTGCCAATCCGGCCGTGGTCGAGGCGGCGCGCGCGCACTATCTCTGGGTGAGCGCCCAACCTTTAGTCGCGGTCTGGTGCTTCCTTCTCGACGGCGTCTTCATCGGCGCCACGCGCGGCCGCGAGCTGCGAAACGGCATGATGGCCGCCGGCATTATCGGCCTCATCGCCATGCAAGCCGGCCTCTGGCTGTTCGGCAATAACGGCCTCTGGACCGCCTTCATGCTGTTCTTTGCCTTGCGTGCTTTGCCTCTCGCCTGGTGGTACCGGCGGATTCCGGCATCGTTGGCAAGTTAGGCCGGCTGTGGCAGATTTCCACCCTTCAAGACCGAGGTAGCCCATATGCCGTCTTTCGACATCGTTTCCAAGACCGATCTCACCGAGATCGACAACGCGCTCAACGGCGCCAGGCGCGAGATCGACACCCGCTTCGACTTCAAGGGCTCGAAATGCACCATGGAGCGTAAGGAAGAGGTGATCACGCTGCTCGCCGACGATGACATGAAACTCCGCCAGATGCAGGAGCTGCTGAAAGGCTATGTCACCCGCCGCAAGCTCGACGCCGGCGCGCTGGAATTCAAGGATCCCGAGCGCGCCTCCGGCAATGCCGAGCGGCAGGAAGTCGTGGTCAAGCAGGGCATCGACCAGACGTTGGCGAAGCAGATCGTGAAGGCGATCAAGGACGCCAAGCTGAAGGTGCAGGCTTCGATCCAGGGCGATGAATTGCGCATCACCGGCAAGAAGCGCGACGATCTTCAAGAGGCGATTGCGCTGGTAAAGGGGCTGAAGATCGAACAGCCGCTGCAATATGTGAACTTTAGGGACTGAGACCGATGCCGAAGAAGAATCCGCTGAACCTCAACCCGCTGCAATTGAAGACGCTGACGCTCTTCCAGGAACTGGCAAAGATCGACGGCTATGCGAAACCGGCGGACGAACCCGGCCATATTATGATCACCGGCATGCCGCATCCACACGGCAACCATTTCCATCTCGGGAGTTACGTGCTCGCTTCGAAGGATGCCTCCGGATTGAGCAACGAGGCGGCCTGGGTCGCGCTGGAGCGCAAGGGCCTGGTGAAGTCCTTCTATCCCGTCGGCTGCATGCTGACGCCGGTGGGCATCTCCTACGAGACCGGTATGCGCGACGAGATTCTGCATGAGGGCGGGCATCATTGATGCGTGCTCACTTCTATCGTCATTGCCGGGCTTGACCCGGCAATTAGCTAGACAAGCTTGATCTCTGATCGCTGCGAGAGAGACGCCCGACTCAAGTCCGGGCATGACGAACGACGGAGCGCGGAACGCCATGATCCTCTACCGCTACCTCACCGGCCCCGATGACGCTGCCTTCTGCCACCGCGTGACGGCGGTGCTCAATCGCGGCTGGCTGCTCTACGGCCCCGCAACCCTCACCTATGACGCCGAGCAGAAGCGCGTGATCTGCGGCCAGGCGATCACCAAGGACGTGCCGGATCGCGAATACGATCCGTCGCTGGATCTGGCGAGCTTCTAGCGTTTTTCAGAGGCGGCGCGAGTCTTCGACCCCTCACCCCTGCCCTCTCCCTCAAAGGGAGAGGGGGATTTAGCGTGAGCTCGATCTGAAAGCCCTCTCCCCCTGAGGGAGAGGGTTGGGTGAGGGGTCGACGGGTCTATCTGCAATCTTCAGACCGACGCTGCGGCGCCCACATACCCATCCACCCAAGCCGAGCGATACCCATCCTCCCGCCATAGGATCGGGAAGAAGCTCTCATCCATCGCGGTGTCGCCGACCCGCTTATACCGGTTGTAGATATAACTGACATGCGTCGGGTGGAATTTCGCTTCCGACGACATGCAATGCGTCACCGCTGAGCGACGGGGCTTCTCCGCGAGATTGGCGCCGGAGCCGTGCCAGCACCAGCCGTGATGGAAGGCGCACCCGCCCGCCGGCACCTCGACGAAGGCGATCTCCGGTTCCTTGCCGATGCTGTGCGCGGCGGCGATCATTTCCTTGCGGTAGTCCTCGGGTGCGTGAAACTGTTTGGCTGGCGGGAAGCGGCCCCAGAGATGCGAGCCCTTCACATATTCGATGGTGCCGCCCGCGGCGCTCGTGTCGTCGAGGGCGATCCAGCAGGTCAGCATCGCCGGCGGATCGATCCAATCGGCATAGGAATTGTCCTGGTGGTAGCCGAGCGACTTCGCGCCCGGCGGCTTCCAGATCACGTTGTCCTGCACCACCCGCGCACCCGGCCAGCCTGCCAGTTGCGCGCAGAGCTTGCCGATCTCCCGGCGCAGCACCAAGCCGGCGACCGTGCGATCGGATTTCCAGCCGTTACATATCTGCCGGGTGCGTTCAGGCCTGTCGCGGCCTTCCTGCCAGTTCCACTCGTCCGGATAGAGACCGGTCTCGAACTTGCCCTTGAACAGCGGCTCGAACCGCGTCGCCACCGCTTCGGCCTCCGCCCGCTCGATCAGCTTCGGCAGGATCAGGAAGCCATCGGCATGGAATTGGGCGATCTGGTCGGCGGTCAGGTGATCGAGCATGGCGCCTCCTCTCTCAACCATTACGCTAAAACAAGCCACCTTCCCCGGCAAGTTGATCTCCGGCCCGCGCCGGGCCAAGATGCAGCCAGCTTCATTCACATGTGATCTCCAACCAGAGTGTTCCCCCCATATGATCGATATCGATCTCTGTTACACGCCGGCGGCGGAGCTGGCGCGGCGCATCCGCGAGGGCAAGCTCAGCCCGGTCCGGCTCATCGAGAACACCCTGGAGCGGATCGCCGCGGTCAACCTGAAGCTCAACTGCTTCTGTTTCGTCTATCCCGAGGAATCGCTCGAGATCGCCCGCGAATGCGAGGCTGAGGCGAAGGCCGGCAATTTCCGGGGACCGCTGCACGGCGTTCCCTTCGCGATCAAGGATCTGACGCCGACCAACGGCAAACGCACCACGCTTGGATCCTATACCCATGAGAATTGGGTCCCGGATTACGATGCGCCCATCGTCGAGGCGCTGAAGAATGCCGGCGGCATCATGGTGGGCAAGACCACCACGCCGGAATTCGCCTATTCCAGCTTCACCGAGAGCCCGCTCTGGGGCATCACCCGCAATCCCTGGAATCCGGGGCGCTGCGCCGGCGGTTCTTCCGGTGGATCGGGCGCCGCGGTGGCTTCGGGCTGCGTGCCGATCGCCGAAGGTTCGGATATGGGCGGCTCGGTGCGCATTCCGGCGAGCTTCTGCGGCACGCTCGGTTTGAAGCCCAGCTTCGGACGCATCCCCTTCACCATCCTGCCCAGCCAGTTCGACCAGATTTCGCATTTCGGGCCCCTGGCGCGCAGCGTGGAAGACATCTGTCTCTTCATGCAGGTGACCCAGGGACCGGATGAACGTGACATCCAGAGCCTGAAGCCGGCCTTGGATTTCACGCAGCCGCTGCCCAACGACCTCCGCGGCAAGCGCCTGGCGCTCTGTCTCGATTTCGGCAACCGCCTCTGGCATCCCGACGTCGAAGCCGCCATCCGCCGCAGCGCGGCAACCTTGCGGGAAGCCGGCGCCGAGATCGAGGAGGTGAGCCTTTCCTGGAGCCTCGATGAGGATGAGCTCTGGAGCAAGCACTGGGCCGTTTATCTCGCCGCCTTTTTCGGGCATGTGCTTCCCGAATTCCGCAGCAAGATGGATCCGCTCGTCGTTCGCCTCATCGAACGCGGCCTCGCCATGTCGGCGGTCGAGTTCAAGCAGTTGGAATTCGGCCGCACCGAGATGTGGCGGGAATTGTCGCCGATCCTCGAACGCTGCGATGCCTTGCTCTGCCCGACCATGGCGCAGCCCGCCCCCACCCATGGCCGCAGCGACCAGGATTTCTGGCGATTGGATGCCCAGGGCCGCTATCTCGCCCTCGACGTCACCTCGGTCTGGAACTTCGTCAGCCAATGCCCGGCGATCTCGATCCCCGCCGGCTTCTCGAACGATGGATTGCCGATCGGATTGCAGGTCGTCGGCCGGCGTTTCGACGACCTGACCCCGATCGGAATCGCCGCCATCATGGAGAAGCGCCAACCCTGGGGCGGCAAGCGGCCGCCAGTCTAAACCTGCCGGAGTCTAAAGCTGCCGGGAGGCGCAGTTTCAACAGACCTGCGGAGCAAGTCCTCGGGTGACGGCTCCTGACAAAATATTTACACTCCGGCCGATTCCCTGGAACTGGAAAAGGCCGCGGAACGCGGAGCCGAAGCATGGCGCAGAATGGTTTGAGAACGGGCGGCCAGATCCTGGTCGATGCCTTGAAGAAGCACGGGGTCGATAT
>DASYDA010000021.1:0-7848 GCA_036499865.1 Dongiaceae bacterium
GCCAACTCCCGCGGAACATGGCGCGCTCGGTCAGAATCTTGCGACCTTGGCCCGGAGTTTCGGCGCATGGAACAGCGCGGTCCGCGTCATGATCGCGGATAGTGCCGATTGGCCGGATCCGGAGATCGGCTGGGGAAATCATCATATGGGCACGACCCGGATGGCGACCGATCCGAGCCAAGGAGTCGTGAATGCCGATTGCCGGGTTCACGGCATTTCAAACTTTTATGTCGCCGGCAGCTCGGTCTTCCCGTCCTGCGGGCCGGTAAACCCCACTCTCACCATCGTGGCGCTAGCGCTGCGGCTTGCGGATCATATCAAGGCGAAAGGATCGACCGGATGACGATCCCAACAAAGAGCCTCATTTCACGGCGCAGTTTGCTGATCGGCATCGGCGCGATTGCCGCGGGTATCGACCGAATGGTCGGGCCGGCACAGGCCAGCGCAACCACGGCAACGGATGCGTTGCTGTCGCTGCTGAGCGATCAGGCCAAGGCCGCCGTGATCGGTTCCGCATGGGTGCGGCAGGGTAACTCGGCTCTGAAGCCGGAGAGTGTCGTCAGCGATCTCGCCACCAGCCTGCAACAGCAGGGCTGGAGCGGAAGCTCGGACGTCGGAGAACTGCGTACGAAATATGCCGTCGCCGTGCAGACTGATTACCGTACTGGCAATGTCGTCACGATCCAGGGCTGGCAGATCGCGAGGACGCAGGCCGAGCTCTGCGCCCTCGCTTATTTCTCAAAGAGCGGCCTGCTCTAGAACAGGCCCTCGATCTCGCCCTTCTCGTTGAGCTTGATGTGATTGGCCGAGGGAACCCGCGGCAGGCCCGGCATGGTCATGATCTCGCCGCAGATCACCACGATGAACTCGGCGCCGGCGGAAAGGCGGATTTCCCGCACCGGCACCACATGGTTCGACGGCGCGCCCTTCAGGTTGGGGTCGGTCGAGAAGCTGTACTGGGTCTTCGCCATGCAGACCGGGTAGTGGCCGAAACCCATCTTCTCAAATTCGGCGAAGCGGTCTCGCACCACCTTGTCGGCGATGATGCCCTGGGCGCCATAGAGGCTCTGGGCGATGGTCCGCACCTTGTCCCAGAGCGGCATCTCGTCCGGATAGAGCGGAGCAAATTTACTCGGCTTCTCGCACAGGGCCACCACCGCGTGAGCCAACTTCTCCGTACCGGCACCGCCTTCAGCCCAGTGGTTGCACTCGAAGGCTTCGGTGCCGAGTTCCGCGCAAAGCTGACGCACGGCGGCCATTTCCGCATCCGTATCGGCGGAGAAGCGGTTGATGGCAACGACGGGCTGGACGCCGAACTTCTTCACGTTCTCGACATGGCGTGCGAGGTTGGCGGCACCCTTCTTCAGCGCTTCGACGTTTTCCTTGCCGAGGTCTTCCTTGGCGATACCGCCGTGCATCTTCAATGCACGGATGGTGCCGACGATGACGACCGCACTGGGCTTCAGCCCGGCCTTGCGGCATTTGATGTCGAAGAATTTCTCGGCTCCGAGATCCGCACCGAAACCCGCTTCCGTCACCACGTAATCGGCAAGCTTCAGCGCGGTCTTGGTGGCGATCACCGAATTGCAGCCATGGGCGATGTTGGCGAAGGGCCCGCCATGGATGAAAGCGGGGTTGTTTTCCAGCGTCTGTACCAGATTGGGCGCGATCGCATCCCTCAGCAACACGGTCATCGGGCCGTCCGCCTTCAAGTCGCGGGCGAAGATCGGCTTCTTGTCACGGGTATATCCGACGATGATGTTGCCGAGGCGCTTGGTCAGATCGCTCAGATCATTGGCGAGGCAGAAAATCGCCATGACTTCCGAGGCGACGGTGATGTCGAAACCGTCTTCGCGCGGGAAGCCGTTGGAGACGCCACCCAGCGAGCTGTTGATGCTGCGGAGCGCGCGATCGTTCATGTCCATGACCCGGCGCCATTGGACGCGGCGGGTGTCGAAACCAAGCTCGTTGCCCCAATAGATATGATTGTCGATCAGCGCCGCGAGCAGGTTGTGGGCGGTCGAAATCGCATGGAAGTCGCCGGTGAAATGCAGGTTGATGTCTTCCATCGGCACCACCTGGGCATAGCCGCCGCCGGCGGCGCCGCCCTTGATCCCGAAGCACGGCCCGAGCGAAGGCTCGCGCAGACAGATCACGGTTTTCTTGCCGATCCGGTTGAGACCATCGCCGAGTCCAACGGTCGTCGTGGTCTTCCCCTCGCCGGCCGGGGTCGGGCTGATGGCGGTGACCAGGATGAGCTTGCCGTCGGTCTTCGCATTCAGGGATTTCACGAAATCCATCGAGATCTTGGCCTTGGTATGGCCATAAGGCACCAGATGCTCTTCCTTGATGCCCAGTTTGGAAGCCACTTCTTTGATCGGCTTCATGGTGGCCTGGCGGGCGATTTCGATATCGCTGCCGACTTTCTTGCTCATGGAATGCGCTCCTGATGCTGGGTCATTGGGCGGGCGTTGCCGATGCGATCGGTAGCCCCTAGATCCGTCTCAAATCCGCGTCAGACTAGTGGGCTTGAATGACGTTTTTCCGCCTCCAGGCGACGGATTCATGTCGATTTTCACTGAGGCTCGGCGGGCTGCTCGGCAGCAGGTTGGGGTTGTGGCGATCCCGCCTCCGCCAGCGCCCGCAAGGCATTCAATCCGACGGGTCCGCCGTCGAATTCCGTCATGGCATCCAGCACGGCGCCCCAGAGATATTCCGCCGAGGCGATATCCGCCAGGAGATGGTAAGCCGGCACCGCGCCAAGATCGGCCCGGATCACGATGCCGCTCATTTTGGCGAGGGAAGTCTGGGCGATCTGGCCGAGGGCGAATTTGTGGGGGCGGAGATCGACGCCGCAGATTTTCGCAAACATTTCCGGCGCGGATGTACCGCTGACCATGAACCAGGCATGGCTGTCCTGGCGTGGCATGGGATAGCCGATGAGCTTGCGGGGCTTCTCCGTACCCCAGTTCCAGGCCGTGTTGAGCTTGTCGATCAGGGCGCTGGTGGCGCTCAAGGCATCCAGTAGGAATATTTCCGTGGGCGCCAGGCGCGCGGCGAGTTCTCCACCTTCCTGACGGTAAGCCATGTTGCTGTCATTACCGATCGCGAGTCCTTGGGAGGTCAACCAATCGACGGTCCCGGTGCCCTTGAAGCCGGTCCGCGGCAAGACCGAGAAATCGGCCAGCCCCATACGCCGTGCCGTCGCCAGTTCCGTTTCGGAATAGCCGTAATGGACTGCGACAGCGCCGCCATTGATGGTTTCAAACCAGGCACCGGCCTTCTGGGTTTCCCGGTAGATCGGGCTGCGTCGCTTGTGATTGTGGGCGAAGATCTTCGGCAGAGCCATCTCACATCTCCTGCCGCTTGTTGTCAGGGTCGTAGAACGGGATCGGCACCACCCTGCCCTCGATCATCCGACCGCCGTCGATCTTGATCGAAATGCGGGATTCCGGCTGGGCGTCGTCGGGATGTACGTAAGCCAGACCGACCACCTTGCCGAGGCTCGGCGAACGCACCGCGGAGGTGACGCGACCGGCGATGTCGCCGTTGCGGATCACCAGGTGGCATTCCTCGGGGCATGGCAATTCGGGATCGTCCAAGGTGAAGCCGACCAGCTTCCGGATGAGCGGCATCTTCCCCATGATCGCATTCGAACGCCCACCCACGAAAAACGGCTTCGCCTTGGCGATCGCCCAGGCCATGTCGGCCTCCCAGATATTGGTGAGGCCGTCGGTGTCCTGGCTGACGATGATGTGGCCCTTCTCCAAACGAAGGACGCGCTGCGCCTCGACGCCGAAGGGACGGATCGCTTCCGGTTCGCCGGCTTCCATCAGCGCATCCCAGAGCGCCTCGCCGTAACCTGCCGGGACGTGGATTTCATAGCCGAGCTCGCCGACGAAGCCGACGCGCATCAATCGCGCCGGAATGCCCGCGACCATCCCCTGGCGGACGCCGAGATAAGGGAAAGCTTCCGCGGAAAGGTCGATATCCTGGCAAACGCGCTGCAGCACCTGGCGTGATTTCGGTCCGGCGATATTCACGCCGCAATAGGCCGCCGTAATATTGGCGACATCCACATCCAGCCGCCATTGCGCATTCCATTGCAGCATGGAGCGGTAAACCGAATCGACGCCGCTGCTGGTCGCGGTGACATAGAAATGCTCATCGGCGAAGCGGCAGGCGACGCCATCATCAGTGATGACGCCTGCTTGATCGGTCATCAGCACGTAACGCGAGCGACCGAGTGCGAGCTTGGAATAGGTGAAGGTGTACATCCGGTTCAGGAATTCGGCCGCATCCGGCCCGCGCACATCCAGGCCGCCGAGGGTGGACACATCGATCAGGCCGACATTGTTGCGGACGGCGGTGACCTCGTCCCGGATCGCGCGGTCGCGGTCGGTTTTCGGCCCGTAATAGCCTGGACGCCACCAGATGCCCGCCGGCATCATCTGCGCGCCGAGTTCGAGGTGCCGGTGGTGCATCGCCGTGCGACGGCCCGGGTCGAAAATGCGGCCAGCGAGGTGACCGAACTTCTCCGGCGTATAAGGCGGGCGCTGCGTGGTTACCGTCATCGAAGCGAGATCGCGGCCGGTTTCCCGGGCGACGATCCGCACCGCGGCGACCGCCGAATGCTTGCCCTGCGACGGACCCATGCCGACCGTGGAATAGCGCTTCAGCAGTTCCACATTGTCGAAGCCGTCGGCGATGCCGTTGATCAGATCCTCATATTTCAGATCCTCATCGAAATCGACGAAATCCCAGCCCTTGGGATGCGGGAAAATCGGCCAGGGATGGGTTTGATCGCCGGTCGGCGATTTCACCGCGACGGCCGGTTCTCCATGACCCGAAAGGCCGGCATGCCGTGCCGCGGCCCAGCCCGCGTGACGGCCGTCGGCGGCCACTTGATCCAGCGCATAGACGCCGCCCACGGAACCCGCCGCGTAAAGGCCCGCCGGAATTTGATCCGGCTCGAACATCTGGCTCGCCGGGCTGTAGTTGAATTTGGCGCCGCCCTGGAGGAGCAGATGCGCGGCCGGGCTGTAGCCCACCGACATCAGCACCAGATCGCAATCATATTCCGCGTCGGGATCGCCAAGCTCGCCTTCACCGACAATGGGTGCAGCCTGCACGCCGGCGACGTGCTGCTTGTTGCCCTCGTGCATCGCCTGCAAAATCGCGTGGCCGGTCTGCACGGTCACGCCGATCTGGCTCACTGCCGCGGTCAGTGCGGTTTGCGGAGGGTTCTGCCGCAGATCCAGCACGGCGGCGACTTCACACCCGATCTTCAGAAGATCGATCGCCTGGGCATAGCCGTCGTCATTGGCGGTGAGGATCACGGCGCGCTTGCCGGGGCGGACGCCGTAGAGATGGATCAAGCGCTGCGCCGCAGAACCCATCATGATGCCGGGCAGGTCGTTGTTCCGGAACACTGCCGGCTGCTCGATCGAGCCGGTTGCCACCACCACGGCCTTGGCGCGCAGCTTATAGAAGCGCTTGCCGCTGATCACTGGAATCCAGTTATCCGCGAAGAGACCGGTGACGACGGCATCGTTCATCACACGGATGTTGCCGGCCGCCTTTACTCCATCGATCAGCGCACCGCTCGCCTTGCAGGCGGTCTCTCCGCTCTCATCGAAGCGTGAATAGTTGAGGCTTCCGCCGAGAGCGGGGTTCTCATCGATCAGCAGCACTTCACCGCCGGCCTTGGCGGCTTCGGCTGCCGCCGCGAGGCCGGCCGGACCGCTGCCGATCACCGCCACATCGGCGAAAAGATACTGCTTGTCGTAATAACCGTGATGGGCATGGGGATCGATCTTGCCGAGGCCCGCCATCTTGCGGACGATCGGTTCCCAGAGCTTCCAGGAGGATCGCTTTTCATGGAAGGTCTTATAGTAGAAGCCGACCGGCAGAAACTTCGAGACCAGCCCCACGAAACGCCCGGAATCGGATTCGAAGGTGCCGAAATAGTTCTGGCCTTCGACCGCCAGCCCCGGCTCGATCTTCCGCTTGTCCGCAAGGCAATTCGGTTCGTCGCCGATCTGCACCAGCGTATTGGCATCCTGGCCGATCATGGTCAGCACGCCGCGCGGCCGGTGATATTTGAAGCTGCGCGAGACGATCCACTGGCCATTGGCACAGAGTGCGGAAGCAACCGTATCGCCGGCGAAACCCTCGATCGGCTTGCCTTCGAAGGTGAAGCTGATGGGCTTGCTGCGGTCTATCAGCGAGCCGCGCCCCGGCAGGCGATTGGCGCCGCCCTGTGTCACCGGCGCACTCATGATTTCTCTCCAGCCGGCTTGGCGGCGAATTCAACACGCGACTTGAAGACTTCCGAAGCCGGATAGGTCTTCACGATCTCGTCGGTCACTGTGTTCCGTTCGGCGATGAACCAGAACGAGGTCGGTACGTGGCACCACCACTCGCGCACCAGGCCAGCGGTGTTGTTTTCCAGAAAAACGTAGTCGGCCCAGTCGCGATCATTGGTTTTTGCATCGTCCGGCATCGGTTTTACTTCCCCACCCCAGACGAATTCGCTGATATTGCGGGGACCGTTCAGCGGGCAGTTCATGACTTTCATGGTCTCAATTCCCCGCTCAATGCCCGACCGAGGCGGCACCCTTCTCACCCACTTGCGTGTAGGTGAGGAAGCGCTCCAGCGAGAAGGGTTCGATCAGCTCGTGGGGTTTGTTGTTGGCGATGGTGTAGGCCATGGTCTTGCCGCAGACCGGTGTCGCCTTGAAACCCCAGGTGCCCCAGCCGCTGTCGATGTAATAGTTCTCGATCGGGGTCAGGCCCATGACCGGGCTGAAATCCGGCGTCATATCGGCCATGCCGGCCCACTGGCGGAGGATCTTGACCTCACCCAGCATCGGCAGCAGTTCCAGCATGTGCCCCAGAAGACCTTCCTTGAAGTCCAGGGTCGAACGCGTGGAATAGAGGCCGTAAGGGTCTGTGGATCCGCCCATCACCAGCTCACCACGCGAAGACTGCGACACATAGACGTGCAGGCTACCCGAAACGATGATCTGGTCGAGGAAAGGCTTCAACGGCACTGAGACGCAGGCCTGCAGCGGGATCGTACGGATCGGCAGCTTGAAGCCGGCCATCTTCGCGACCACCGAGGTCATTCCGGCGACGGCCTGCAGCACCTGCCCCGCACCAATCGTACCGCGTGTGGTCTCGACGCCCTTTATCTTGCCGCCTTCGATGACGAGGCCGGTAACGGGGGTCTGCTGGTGGATTTCGACGCCCATCTGCGAGGCGCGGGCGGCGTAGCCCCAAGCGACGGCATCATGCCGCGCGATCGATCCCGGCGGATGATAAAGCGCGCCCAGGATGGGATAGCGCACATCGTCGCTCATATTCAGCGAGGGACAGAGCTTGGCGATGTCATCCGGATAGATGAGCTCCGAATTCACGCCCAGATGCTTGTTGACTTCGGCGCGCCAGCGGCTGGTGCGCATGGCGGCATCGGTATGCGCCAGGGTGAAATGCCCGCGCTCCGAATAGAGGATGTTGAAATCGAGATCCTGGGAGAGATCGCGGTAGAGCCGCAGCGATTCCTCATAGAACTTGACGCCTTCCGGTGTCAGGTAGTTGGAGCGGATGATGGCCGTGTTGCGGGCGGTGTTGCCTCCGGCCAGATAGCCGCGCTCCAGGATGCAGACGTCGGTAATGCCGTGGTTGCGTGCCAGATAGTAGGCAGTCGCCAGCGCATGTCCGCCACCGCCGATGATCACCACGTCGTAGTGGGATTTCAGCTCTCTTGGTCCCGGGACATAGCGGAAGGCGGGGTATTTCTTGCGGAGGCCGTATTTTAACAGACCCGTAGGCAGAAAGGCCGGT
>DASYDA010000022.1:0-3348 GCA_036499865.1 Dongiaceae bacterium
CGGTTTGCCGTCGGGTTGCTTCCAGACGGGCGGTTCGAAGGCCTTGGGCTTGGTCTCTCCGGACATGCGCCTATTTTAGCAGGCCGGAGCGGGGTTGCGAAAGGCCGGCGACATGCGCCGGTTGCAAGTCTCCGGTACCGATACCGCCCATCTCGATCGGGCGGGATTCAATTGGATTTGCTGTCCTTGGAACTGTCGCCGCCGACCACGAACTTGTTGATGAGGTCGACAATGCTGACGGCACCCTGGGCGGATTTGAACTGATCGCCTTCCTTCATCAGCGTGTCATCGGCACCCGGCTCCAATTTCACGTAATTGCTGCCCAGCAGACCGTCGGCATCGACGATCGCGCTGGAATCGGTCGGCAGCTTGACGTCACCGTCGATGTCCAGGGTGATGACCGCCTGGAAGTTCGCCGGATCGAATTCTTGTTTGACGACCGTACCCACTTTGACCCCGGCGGCGCGCACATCCGTACCCGGGGTGATCGAGCCGCCGCGATCCAGCCGCATGACCACATGGTAGCCGCCGCTGGCCTGCTTCACGCCTTGAGCCGTGTAGATGACGAATAGAAACGCGATCGCCGCCAGCAGCACCACGGCGCCCATGATGGTTTCCAGCACGTTGCGCTGCATTTCGCTCTCCCCTAGACGGCGCCCGAAAGACGCCGATCAATTTTTGCGGACTGTCGCCGCGCCCTTAAGCGGGCGTCCACGGTTCGTAATCGCCGGTCGCCTGGGCGCGGTGGCCGCCCATCAAGGTATGTCCCGGCGGCCGATAGGCATAGTCGGTTCCGGTCAAATTCGGTTCATGGGGCTTCTGCCAGGACCTGGGCTTGGCGCCCTGCACGGGCGGCTGCGCCATGTTGGAATGCAGCCAGGCATGCCATTCCGGCGGCACCTTGCTGGCTTCCGGTTTGCCCTTGTAGAGCACCCAGCGCCGTTCGCGCTTCTGGCCCTTGGTCCGGCGATCGATGTAATAGCGGTTGCCGAACGCATCGGACCCGACGGCTTCGCCGTGGAGCATGGTGAAAAGCCGGGTGCCGAAGGACATGATGATCCGGTGGTTTTCCAATGGTTTGCAAAAGCCGGCGCACTATAACCAGCGGGTCATTTCAAAGCAAGGCGGCGGCGGATCGGCGCTCGACCTCAAAGCCCCGTTATTCCAGGCTTTTTTCCATCACCAGATAGGTCGGTTCCGGATATCCGGGATGCGCGCGGCGTTCGGTCTCACGATAGCCGAGGGACTCGAAGAACGCGATATTGCCGGGAAGCGCGATTCTGACATTGAGCTCGATCAGCGCCCTTCCGCGCGATCGCGCGAAATCTTCCGCCCTCAGCGCGAGACGCCGGCCGAGCCCGAGACCCCGCATGCCGGGATCGACCGAAAGCCGGCCGAGATAGGCGCGGTCACCCAGATCCTCCGCGATGACGCAGCCGACGGCCTTGCTGCCCTGGTCCGCCAGCAATCCTCCGCCGCCGGCCAGCTTTTCGGCAATCGCCGGAACGGTTTCGGTGAAGACGCTGGATTCCGGCACCAACCGGCCGCGATAGGCGCCGAAGGCGCGCCGCATGATGGCGAGGACGCATTCGGCTTCCGCTGCCGATGCCGCCCGAATCGCGATTGCATCCGTCATGGCCCGGATTTTGGCATGGACTGGACAGCGCTAAAACCGGCCCGCATAGTCAGCCGGCATTTCAGCCGGGAGAATCCTTCTGAGTTCTGCAACCTCGCAGCGTTACGGCCTCGGCCTTGCCGTCGTCACGGCCGCCGGGGCGTTTTTCAGCCTGATCACGACCTTTTCCAAATTCACCTATCAGGCGGGTGCAACGCCGCTGGCCCTGGTCTGGCTGCGGATCGTCGTTTTTGTCGTGGTGATCGGCCTGCTTCAGCTCGCTAAGGGCCGGTCCTTCCGCCTGCCGCGCCGCACCATGCTGGCCTCGGTGCCGATGGCGGTCGGCATGATGATGATGTCGGTCGGCTATCTCTCTTCCGTCCTCTACATCAAGGTCAGCTTGGCGGTGATCCTGCTCTACAGCTTCCCGCTGATGGCGGGACTGCTGGCGGCGATCTCCGGGCGGGAACGGATCGCCGCCCTCAAGGCCTTCGGCCTGCTGCTGGCTTTCCTCGGACTCGTGCTTGCCATCGGACCTGAGCGATCCGCCCTGGATTGGTGCGGCGTCGTCCTGGCGCTGACGGCGGCGCTCGGCATGGCCGGCACCATCACCTTCGGCGGGCCTTATCTCCAGGATGTGGACAGCCTCACGGTCAATTTCTGGGTCAATATCTGGATGCTGATCGCCCTGACCGCCTATATCGCGGCCTTCGGCGGCGCCAGCCTGCCCAGCGGCGAAACCGGCTGGGCGGCACTCGTCGCGGCCACCATCTGCTATATCCTGGGCTATGTGGGCTTCTTCGCGGCGATCAAATTGCTGCCGCCAAGCCAGACCGCCGTCATGATGAACGTAGAACCGCTCTGTTCCTTCCTGGTGGCCATCCTGGTCCTGCACGAGACGACTTCCGGCCCCCAGGTTTTGGGCATCGCTATCATGTTGTCAGCCTTGTGTTTTTCCGCGCTGCGCGGCGCCAAGGCAGCAACCTGATCCGGGTTTTTCGCGGCTTTTAAAAAAGCCGGATTCATCGACGCGGCGGTTTCTGCGGGGGAGCACAATATCTAGATGCGTCAACCCCAAAGATAACCAAATCTTGAAATTTCTTGGTTGCGTCATCGAAGCCCGCGGACGCAATATCCTGTGCAGAGCGCCGGTCTAGACATCTAGATTTAGCGCGCCGGTTCAACCCCTTCGCCAAATTTGCTGAAGTTAATTCTGCAGATGGAGGGGGATTCGCTTTTCGGGGCTGCGAGTAGGGCCGTTTCCGGGTCGTGACAAGAATTTAGTGCAGGGGTCAGCACATGCGCATTGAACGCCGTTTCACCAAAGCCGATCAATCTCCCTACGCCGAGATCGCCTTCCGCGAGACCGTCAGCGAGATCAAGAATCCGGATGGGTCGGTCGTGTTCCAGCTTGCTGGAATCGAAGTGCCCGCGGATTGGTCGCAGGTGGCGAGCGACGTTCTGGCGCAGAAATATTTCCGCAAGGCCGGCCTGCCCAGTCATCTGCGCCCGGTGATCGAAGCCGAGGTGCCCGAATGGCTGTGGCGCCAGGAAGCCGACCGCGAGGCCCTGGTGAAGCTGCCCGCCGCCGAGCGGTTCGTCGGCGAGAAGAGCGCCAAGCAGGTTTTCGACCGGCTGGCCGGCACCTGGACCTATTGGGGATGGAAAGGCGGCTATTTTGACGCCGAATCCGACGCCAAGGCCTTCTATGACGAAATGCGCTACATGCTGGC
>DASYDA010000023.1:0-4843 GCA_036499865.1 Dongiaceae bacterium
GCGCCAATTGGTGGCAGGTCCTGCGCCACATCACGGTGCCGGTGCTGGTCCCGACCCTGGCCTTCTACGCCATCGTCGAGCTGATCAACATGCTCTCCTGGGTCTTCTCCTATATCTACGTGATGACCCTGGGCGGTCCGCAGAACAGCACCGTTGTCACCGAATATTACATCTATCAGCAGGTTTTCCAGAACGGCCAGATCGGCGTCGGTGCCGCGGCCGGGCTCTTCCTGCTGGTCATCGTTTCGCTGCTGCTTGGCTTGCGGATGTGGCTGACACAAAGGTTGGCGGCCTATGACAGCGACTGATATCACCGCGATCAGGCTTCGCCGTCTTTCCGCGAGCACGCTGCGCCATGGCGTTCTGATCGCCTTCACCGCGCTTGCACTGGTGCCGATCTATTTCATGGTGGTTTCTTCGCTGAAGACGCCCGATGAATTCATCGTCAATCCCTTCGGGCCGCCGCATGCGCCGGTGCTGGACACCCTCGCGCAATCCATCGCCGGCGGCGAGCTCTATCGCTGGGTCGGGAATTCGCTGATCGTCACCGTGGGATCGGTGATCCTGTCCACGGCGCTGGCGGCCCTGGCGGCTTATCCGATCAGCCTGATGAAATGGCGGCCTGGCGCGCCGATCCTCGGCATCCTGATCGCGCTGATGGTGATGCCGCCGATCATCCTGGTCATCCCGCTGTTCCAGATCGTTTCCGGGCTGCATCAGCTCAATACCTATCAGGCGGTCATCGCCATCTATGTCGGATTGCTGCTGCCGTTCTCCACTTTCCTCTTGGCGAGCTTTTTCGTCACCATTCCGCCTTCGCTGATGGAAGCCGCGCGCATGGATGGCGCCGGAAGCTGGCGGATATTCTGGGCCATCGTGCTGCCGCTCTCCGGCCCCGCCTTGGCGACCGTGGTGACGGTGCAGGCGCTCTGGGTCTGGAACGAGTTGCTGATCGCCATCGTGTTCCTGCAGGACGACAGCCTGCGGACCCTGATGGTCGGCCTCACCGTTTTCAATTCCCGTTACCGCATCGACGTGCCGGTGGTCATGGCCGGCATGCTCTGGGCGACGCTTCCCATGCTGCTGCTCTATCTCGCCGGTCAACGGTTTTTCATCCGCGGACTGACGGCGGGCGGCGTCAAGGGATGATGATGTTTCCAATCGACAACAACAAGAGAGGGAGGTTGAAATGAAAAAGCTGAAACACCTTTTGGCTGGCACCGCCATGGCGGCGGCGCTGGTCGGCGGAGCCTGCTTGGCGAGCGCGGACGGACTCGGCAGCGCCTATGACCCATCGGCCGCCGGCAAGTCCACTTTAACCTTGTGGTGGTTGGGCAATCAGGAAGTCCCCGGCATCGAGGCCTGGATGCAGGAGAATATTGCCGCCTATGAAAAACTGCACCCCAACGTCACCGTGAAGGCGGTGCTGCAATCCACTGACACCTATACGACGACCCAGGCGACCGCTTGCAAGGGCGGTAGCGGGCCCGACATCTGGTACAACTGGGCTGGCACCTGGTCGCTGGAGCAGGTCTGGCCCGGCTGCGTGGTGCCCAATGAGGAAGTCTTGAGCGCGGACGATCTCAAGGCCGTGCCCGCCATCGAGGCGACGCGCTGGTCCGGCAAGACCTGGGTCTATCCTTTCGAGGTGCGCCTCTATCCCATCGTCTACAACAAGGCGCTGTTTAAGAAGGCCGGCCTCGATCCGGATAATCCCCCGGCGAAATGGGAAGACCTCATTGCCGATGCGCAGAAGCTGAAGCAGGCGGGAATCACGCCGTTCGCAGTCGGGTTGAAAGACGGCTTCGGCGGCGAAATGGTCGCGGTGGCGCTGCAGTCGCAGGTCTACACCATCCCCGAGCTGCTGCAGATGGTGATCGACGGCGACTTCAAATCGGATAAATGGAAGTCCTGGCTCAACAAGATGGTCGAGTTGAAGCCTTACTTCAATAACGACACCAACTCGATCAACTTCGCCGACGGATTGGCCCGCTTCCAGCAAGGCAAGGCGGCGATGGTGTTCGGCGCGCCCGGCTTTCAGCAGATGATCATCGACATGAGCAAATCCGGCGGCGATATCGGCGTGATGAAGGTGCCGGTCTTCGGCTCGGGCGGCGATGTCGGCATCATGTATTCGGACACGCCGGGATTTCAGGTCACCAAGTTCGCCGCGAACAAGGAACTCGCCGGCAACTTCCTGGCCTTCCTGCACACGCCGGAGCGGCTGAAGGCGCTCTATGCGGAAACCGGCGACCTTCCCAGCGATACCCGTTGGGACACCGCGCAGGTCACCAGCCCGACGGACAAACTGCTGATCGAATGGATGAAACCCCGGCTGACCTATTATTCGGCCAACTTCTATCCGACCGATCTCGATGCCAACGGCAACTTCGTCGCAGCCCAGGGCATTCTTGGCGGCGACATGACGACGGACCAGGCGGTCGACAACTATCAGAGCGTCATCACGAAATGGCGCAGCCTGCATGACGACGAAATGGAAAACTACAAGGCCTGGATCGAGACTTACGGCAAGTAGGGCGATCCGGTATCACTGGGATACAGAACGGGCCGGTTCAGCCAGAACCGGCCCGCTTCTTTTCACCCGCGCGAGATGATGCGGATAACGGCATAGGGTAAGAGCGACAAAGGCTGCGACACATCCATCGCATGGGCCGTGGCGCCGAAACCTTGCGGATCGCGCGTCGCCCGTTCGAAGTTCTCCGCATCGAGACGCTGCACCCGCGGCGACCCGGCGAGACCGCCGATCCGCACCGTCTGCGGCTCGGCGGTGAGATTGGCCAGCCAGGCCTCCATCTCGCCATCCGCTCGCTGCCAGCCGAGACCGAGCAGCCGCTTCTCGTCGCTCGATTCCAAAGGCCGCAACGCGGCTCCTTTACCCTGCGCAATGGCTGCGAGGACGTGGTAAAGCGGATAGACCCGTTGGCCGGACTGCCCGTCGAACCAGGGCTGCGGATGGGCCATTTTGCGATAGACCAACCCAAAGGGGCCGGTCGGCGCTCCAAAACAGACGCTCTCGATACCGGCGGAAGCGGCCCGCGCGAAATATCCGACCGCGAAGGCGGCGCCGAACAACCCGCGATGGCGCGGATCCTGATGCGTGAAGGCGATCCGGATGTTGCGTTCGTTCGGTTCGGTGCTCTCGCCATAGGGATTGTAACGCATGCCCATCGCGCTGGGGCCGATGCGGTAAGGCATCTCGCCGGCGATGTCGCGTACCGAGCGGAAGATCTGGGGCAAGGTCTCCAGCGTTTCCATGACGCTGCGATCGTCCGCCTCGTGGATCACATGGGCGGTGCAATGCGTCACGTAATCCGTTCCCTTGAGCAAGGGACGGTTGATATTGAGCTCGGTGAAATTGCTGAGCATGCCGGCGCCGATCGCGACATCGGGAAAAGCAATGCGGGCCGCCGCATAAACTTCGCCGAAATCCGGCATCCCCACTTCCGCGGGTTTCTTCCGCAGCCATTTTGTGAAAGGCGCCTGAATGGGGGTGATGCTGGCGGGTTTGAGACCGCTGCCGGCAATGATCCTGGCCGCTTCCGCCATCTCCTGATCGAGCTGTTTTTGGCAGGGCAGGATCAATTCGAGGGAGATCTCGGCCGAGAAATGCCGCGCCAATTCGGCATAGTGCCGCAGATCGTCAGGCCCCTGCTCGCCCAGCCGAAACCAGCCGACCAGCCCCCGGGGGGCCAGCGGCGGATATCGATCCACCTTCAGGGCTTCCACGGCTTCTGCCGACGAGACCGCCAGCGCCAGATCCGGCAATCGGCCTGATGCCTGAGCCGCCAACTTGGCCTCGATCACTGGCGCGGAGACGATCGTTGTCCTTGGCGCCTTCCCCTCCAGGGTCAGTGTGGTCGTCTGCTTGAGCTTTGAGCCGGCTTCGATCGTATAAGGCCAGGGCATGCTCAACGGCCGGCCATAGGTCTTGAAGGAAGCATCCGTCCAGTTCCGTTGATCCTCCATCTCCCAGACATCGCCCTCCATCCGAACGGTGGCGCGGAATCCGTCCGAGACTTCGTGCGATAAAGCGCGGATATCCGTGAAAGGCTGGAAGGCGCTGACCGCATCTGGAAAGGCCGCCTTCTCCACACTTTCACCGGAATGGGTGACTTGAAGGCCGTGACCCGCCAGCTTGCAGGGATGCAACACGCAGAAGCTGGTTCGCGCCGTGGAAAAATCGGTCAGCGCCTGCGCTTCGGCTTCGAAGCGGAGGTTTCCATTCGCCCCGGCGCTCACCCGCGCCGCCACCTGGAGGCGATTCCGGCCGAATTGATAGTTTGCGTGCCAATGAGCCTTCAATTCTGGCCCGCCTTCGACGATCTCGATATCTGAAATCTCAGGCGGCAGGGTTTCCCAGCCGGGACCGCGGACGACAAAGGCGATGCTGCGCAGAACCTCGATACCGGCAAACCGGATATATCTGAGCTTGCCCGCCTCCAGGTCGAAACTGAGTGCGCCGACCGCGAGCCGACGGATGACCGCCGGGGCCTCCTCCGTGCCGCAGGCCGCGACAAGCGGGCTGGGAGAACTCTGAGACATGACGCTTCCCCTCATCATCACTATTCTTTGTTCATCATGGGCGCCGTTGGCGACCCGTCCGGTAGCATTTATTCAGGCGCCTGTAAGCTGACCACCTTAGTTTGGTAGGCGTAAGAAACCGTTCCGGCGTGCGGAATGCAACCTGTAGATCGCCGCCGGGTTTCTGTGGAAGCGAAAGCCCTCCAAAGCCTCGGGAGCCCTTCTTGGCCTCGGCTGGAAATTCGGTCACCAACCGCCGGTGGATCCTTGTTGCCATCCTTCTGGCCGTCTCGATAGGCGG
>DASYDA010000024.1:0-2754 GCA_036499865.1 Dongiaceae bacterium
CACCAAGTCGGGCACCCGCAAGGAAGAGCTCTTGGTCGACAAAGGAACTTTGTCGAAGATGTGGGTCTTGCGCCGCATCCTGATGCCGATGGGCGTCGTGGATGCCATGGAATTCCTCATCGACAAACTGAAGCATTCCAAAACCAACAACGACTTCTTCCAGTCGATGAATCAGTAATCGACGGATTGCCTCAAAACGCAAAGGGCGGCAGATCGTACTGCCGCCCTTTTTTATTCTGAGGCTCCGTCAGATTCCGGAATCCGGCCTTGATTCCCAATGCGGCAAACGTCGTTAACAGTTGGTCAACGACTCGATGGGCAAACTCGCGGAAATCCAACGACTTCGCGGGAAATCCTCCGGAATGCGTTCACTCGGCGCCTTCATTGCGGTTTTGGCGATGGCGATCTGCAGTCATGTCGCCTGGCCCGTTGACGCCTCCGCCGCCAATCTGCCGTTACCGGTCGGCGCGCCGATCCTGACCGTCGATGGCCTTATCACCCAGGGCAACCGGGGCGGTGCCGCTGTCTTCGATTTGGCGCTCCTCCAATCCTTGCCCGCGCTGGATGTGCAAACCACGACGCCCTGGTCCGACGGCAAGCAGGTGTTTCGCGGTGTCCTGCTTCGAGACCTGCTGGCCCGCGTCGGCGCCACCGGTGGAAATGTGACGGCGACCGGGATCGACGATTACGCGGTCGATATCCCGATCGAGGATTCCCGACGTTACGACGTCATCCTGGCTTACAGCCTGAATGGAAAACCGCTGCCGCCCGACAACAAAGGCCCGCTCTGGCTCGTCTATCCGTTCTCCGCGGATGCCGCGTTGCGGAAGGATATCTTCTATGCCCGCTCGGTGTGGCAATTGCGCCGGTTGACCGTGAAATGACCCTGTTGAAGATCCCGATTTGGAAGATCCTGAGCGGACGCCGGCGTGAGGTGATGATCGCGATTGCGATCAGCGCACTGATCGTGGTCATGGGTTGGTTCGGCGCCCATACCGTGCAGCGGATTGAATCGCTCCGCCGGGCGCCGCACTACAACATCACCTGGCTGGGTACCCAGCTTGAATCGCATTTCACGCGTTTCGAAGCGGCGCTCGCCGGCTCCGGGCTCGGTGACTACGATGCCGATATTCTTCAGCAGCGCTGGGTCTCCTTCCAGACCTGGATTCATGTCATGAGCGTGGGCGATGCCCGCGCCGAGCTTCCGCCGGAAGCCGGATTGAACCGCGACCTTGAGACGGTGAGGGCCGCCGCCGATCAGATGCGTGCGGTGATCGACAAAGCGGGTTCGGTCTCGGCCGCCGTCCGGGAGATCTATCCGATCGCGCTTTCGATCGAGGCGCCTGTCCGGCGCGTTGCGCTGGAGAGCTATCATTTCGGCCTGGACAGCAACAACGAAGAGCGCAACGCCGTCGAGCGCGATTTCGGTCTGCTGGCGGAGACGACGGCGACGGTGCTGCTGTTCCTGCTGCTCCTGGTCTTTATCCTGGTGCGGCAGAAGCGGCGTCTCTGGACGCTCGCCCAGGAGCTCATCGCCGCGAGGATGCGCGCCGAGGTGGCCAACCGCGCAAAGTCGGAGTTCCTGGCACGGATGAGTCATGAATTGCGCACGCCGCTCAACGCCATCATCGGATTCTCCGAGGTGATGTCGCTGGAAGCCTTCGGCCCCATGGGCGAGCCGCGCTACAAGGAATATGCCGGAGATGTCCTCGGCGCCGGCCGGGATCTTCTGAAGCTGATCGACGGCGTGCTGGATATCGCGCGGATCGAGAACGGCAAGATGGTGGTGGCGCCGGAACGCGTGGAGATCCTCGAACTGGTGACGGAATGCGCGTCGATGATGCGCCAGCGCGCCGAACAGGCCAGGATCGCATTGAAAGTGGAAACGCGGGCCGATCTACCCGTGGCCTATGTCGACCGCCAGCATTTGAAGCAGATCGCGCTCAATTTTCTCGCCAATGCCCTGAAGTTCACCGAGGCCGGTGGTCATGTCACGCTGGGTGCCGATATGGCCCCCTCCGGGCAGCTTTGTCTCTGGGTCAGAGACGACGGTATCGGCATCGCCGCCGCCGATCTCGAAAAGGTGTTGCAGCCCTTCGGGCAGGTTCAGAACAGCAAATCCCGCAGCCAGATCGGCTGGGGCCTCGGCCTCGCGATTTCCAAATCCCTCGCCGAGTTGAACGGCGGCACGATGACGCTGGAAAGCCAGCCCGGCCGCGGCACCATCGCCCGCGTCACCTTGCCGGCCTTTGTGGAATCGCGGCAAGCCGCCTGAAGCGAGCGGCCTGCCGGTCTCCTTACGGAATGAGAATCGTCGCACCGGTGGTCTTGCGGGCCTGCAAGTCACGATGCGCCTGCGCGGTTTCCTGCAGCGGATAGCGGTGGCCGATCTGGATCTTCACCACGCCACGGGTGACGACGTCGAACAGGGCCTGTGCCGAAAGCTCGAGATCGGCGCGGGTGGTAATGTAATGGAACAAGGTCGGCCGGGTGAGGAACAGCGAGCCCTTCTGGCTGAGCAGCAGAGGTTGGATATCCGGCGCGGGGCCGGAAGCATTGCCGAAGGTCACCATCATGCCGCGCGGACGCAGGCAATCCAGAGATCCGAGGAATGTGTCCTTGCCGACGCCGTCATAGACCACGTGGACGCCTTTGCCGTCGGTCAACTCCTTTACGCGCTTGACCCAGTCCTCGGTCCGGTAGTTGATCACATGGGTGGCACCCAGTGATTTTGCGATCTTGCATTTGTCGTCG
>DASYDA010000025.1:0-7703 GCA_036499865.1 Dongiaceae bacterium
TTCGATCCGGGACAGCGACAGCAATTCGGACACCAGCCGGTTCATCCGCTCCGCTTCGCCGCGCATGATGCCGAGGAAACGCTGACGGGCGGCGGTATCGTCCTTCGCCGGCCCCATCAAGGTCTCGATGAAGCCCAGCAACGCCGCGATGGGGGTCTTCATTTCATGGCTGACATTGGCGACGAAGTCGCGCCGCAAGGTCAGCGCGCGCTCCGCCGCCGTGGCGTCTTCGATCAGGACCATGAGCGCACCGCCGGCGATCGGCGGCCGGATCGCCAGCAACCGCGCGATCAGGGTTCGGGGTTCGCCGCGGCCCTGGGAATCGGGCAGCTCCACCGGCTCCGGCTGGCCGCCGCGCTCGACGGCTTCCAGTGCCTCCAGGAAGGGCGGGTGCCGCATGAAGCCGAGCAGATTCCGGCCGGCAATGCTGCCGCCGAACAGTAGGTTCGCGGCGGCGTTGGCGGCCACCACCACCCTTTCCCCGTCCAGCGCGAAAAGCGGCGCCGGTACCGATTCCAGGGTGCGCGCCAGTTCATGAACCGGCGCCGGACCCGAGGCCGCGCCGGGGAGCGTGGCCTTCACTCCCAGTGCCTTGCGCGATTGCCAACGGAGCGACAGCGCCATCATCGCCGTTGCCAGAACGCCGATCGCACAGGCAAGACCCAGGTCGTTGCCCACGATTCCGATAATCAGGAGCGCCACCCAAAGGACGGCGAGGGCCACGGTTAATGGATGGAGAAGGAACTTCGGCAAAAGAACTGAATTCCACATGGAGGCGCGGGTATTGGATAGGAGCCGTTGGAATTGGCATTAAAATTGGCAGGCGACGACTCGGGGACGCGCTGCCCGACTCGGCACAGTAATGGATTCGCTCACCACCGGGGATGGTTGTCATGAAAACTTCGCGAAAGCATTCGATCTGGGCGGCATTGCTGGTTGCGGGCGTCTCCGGCTCGGCTCTTATGGCCGGCATCGGCGCGCCGGTGGCCATGGCCGACAGCACGACGCCAGCGCCGGCCTATCAGCCCTGGGCGGGCGCCGCCGGCCAGCAGCTGAAGGGCCTCATCGCCGATCTGCGGGCGAAGATCGCCGCCGCGGAATCCAGCCAGGCCGCCTCGCCCGATTTCCTGGCCGATCTGAAGGCCTTGGCCAGCAAATACGAGGCCATGCAGACCTCAGGCACGGCGACGACATCCAGCGCAAGCACGACGGCGGCGGGGACCCAGGTCTTCAACGACGATTTCTCGGACAACGACTACACCAGCAATCCGGCCTGGAAGGTCAGCGCCGGAACTTGGTCGGTCGATAAGTCCGGCAAGCATAGCGGTCTGGTGAGCAAGATCCGGGCGCAAAAGGTCAATCTCAACAATGTCCTCGGTGCATTGTTGAGCCAGAACCAGTCGAGCGGCAGCAACCAGTTCGCCTCGATCTATACCCCGGCGAAGATTCCCAATGCCTTCGTCATGACGGTGAAGCTGCAATCCACCGACAAGCAGGGCGCGCTCAATCTCGGCGTCTATCAGGGCAGCGCCGGTTCCACCCTCTACCGGATGGTCTACCAGCCGGGGGCTTCGCCGGGACTTTCGATCCAGAAAGTGACGCCGCAGGGCGCCACCACGCTCGGCAGCTATAACAGCACCGTCAATCTCGAAGACGACGCCATGCACACCTTGATGTTCAGCCGTGATGGCACGGGCAGCATGAAGATATCGCTGGATGGGAAGGATGTGGCCGCGGCCACCGACACCACGATCGCCGGCGATATGACCGGCCTGCTGTTCATCAATTCCGGCGGCGCCTATTGGATTCGTTCGGTGAATGTGGTGACGAACTGAGCGGAGGGTCGGGGAAGCGGAAGTTCCCCGACCCATCTGCGCCTAGTCCGATCAGACTCTAATCCTGAGCCTGCTCGATCTTGCTCTTGAGATCCTGGTACTCCTCGCAGTTGCCGCAGGCTTTCTGCAACACCGCCAGGCGTTCCTCGGCTTTTTCCGGTTGCTTCAATTCGAGATAGAGCTCGCCCAGATACTCATTGGCGCCGAGATGATCCGGCTTCAGGGCAAGAGCGCGGTTGTAATAGTCGAGCGCGCGATCGGTATTGCCGGTCTTGCGCAGGCTGAACCCGATGAGGTTCAAGACATCGGGATTGTTCGGCATCTGCTTGTCGAGCGTCCGCAGCGCCGACAGCGCCTCGTCGAAGCGGCCGGCATCGACCATCGCCTTGGCGTCGCCGAAATCCGCGCTGGAAGCGCTCGCCGGCGTCTCTTCCGTGTCTACGGCATAGGCTGAAGGAAGGCCGGTGACGAGCAGAGCCAAGGTGAGCACTGCTATGCTGAAATGTTTAGACATGATCTCTCCTGGTGATTTCTTGCGGCAATTGGGCGCTTCGGCGATCAGATCGTCGGATGGTCTTCGACCGCCAGCATGCCTTGGGCGGTACCGACGCTGCGCCAGCCGATGCCGTGATCCGTCGCATCGGGGTTCCATGGCAGCGGCGCCTTCTTGGGAACGGAGCCTGGCGCCGGCAGGGGATACATGGCCGAGCGCGCAGCGATATGGGTGACGTTTCCGGTCGCGTGTTTGTTCTCCTGATGGATATGACCGTAGAAGACGGTTGCGCTCGCGAAGGGCTGCAGCAGCGCGATGGCCTTGGCACCGTCCCCGGTGAACCAGTCCCAATCGGGCTTCAAGTCGAAGAGCGGCCGGTGGGTCAGCACGACGATGGGCGCCTTCGGGTCGCGCCCTTTCAAATCCGAAGCCAGCCAGGCGAGCTGCGCATCGCCGAGCGTGCCCGACGGATCGGAGACATTGTCGAGGGTGATGAAATGCACGCCCTTATGATCGAAACTCTGATGGAGCACCCCGAAATTCTCTCGGAAGGCGGCACCGAAATCCGCCGCGGCGTCATGCTCGCCGGCGAGATAGACGTGCTTCGTGGTCTTCAATCCCGCCAGCATGGATTTCACCTCGGTCATGCGGCGGCGGCGCTCCGCACCGTCCTTGGTCATATGCGTGAGGTCGCCGGTGAAGACGATGAAATCCGGCTGCGGCGTGACGGCATTGATGGCGGCGATCGCCTTTTCCAGGCTGGCTTTGCTCTCCGGGTTGACCTTGGGATCGTCGAAGCCCCAATGGAGATCGGTGAGCTGGACGAAATAGAAGTCTTCGGCTTCGGCGGCTCTCGCATAACCGGGTAGGCCGGAGGCGAAGACGATCCCGGCCACCGCGGAGAGGCGCAGCAGATCCCGGCGGCTGGGTTGCAGGAGAATGTTGGGTGAAACGGATTTAAGCATGGTCGGTCCTTTCCAATAGGGTGACACGCTCAAGACCGGTCCGCTGACGGGCTTATTCCGTTAAATCCGCGTCGGGAATAAGATCGTGCCGCCCGCGGTATAGGAATGCTAAGCCACGATAACGGCTTTCGCGGATTGCGGTGGAGGGAATTTGCCCGAGAGTGACGAGGCGCAGCAGCGGCCCGAAAGAGTCCAGCGATTCCAGTCGCTTATCCTGCCGCACTTGGATGCCGCGGTGAATCTCGCCTGGTGGCTCGCCGGCAATCGCGCCGATGCCGAGGATATCGTCCAGGAGGCGGTGTTGCGGGCATTCCGCTATTTCGACCGGTTCAGCGGCGAACAGGGGCGGCCCTGGCTGCTCGCCATCGTGCGCAACACCTGTTCGACCTGGCTCACCCGCAACCGGCCGCGCCAGCTCGTCCTGGTCGCCGATGCCGATGCGGAGGCGGAGCGGCGGAATGCCGATATGGAGGCCGTGGTGCCCTCGCCGGAACGGCAATCGGAGCAGCGCGAGCTCGGCCGCGAGATCGACCGCGCGGTGGCGGCCTTGCCGGTGGAATTCCGCGAGGTGGTGATCCTCCGCGAAGTGCAGGAGCTTTCCTATAAGGAGATCGCCGCGGTGACCGACGTGCCGATCGGCACCGTCATGTCGCGGCTTGCCCGGGCGCGCAAGCTGCTGCAGGTGCAGCTGAAGGAGGCGGTGGGATGAACGAGCTCGATCCACTGGGTTGCGAAGCCTTGCATCTCTATCTCGATGGCGAGCTTGCCACCGTCGAGGCCTTGGCCTTTGAAAAGCATTTGGAGGGCTGCGCTTCCTGTCGCAGCGAGCTCGCCGAGTTCCGGGAGATCCGCGAGCATTTGCGCCAGTCCCTGACCCGCGTCGGCGCCAGCGCCGCGCTGGAGAGCCGCATCGCTGCCGCTATCAAAGCCGAAGCCGCGCCGGCGTCGCGGAAACGATCCGTCGGCATGGGCTGGCCGCGCCTGGCCGCCGCCGCGGCCGTGCTGATCATCGCCTCCAGCAGCGCCACCTTCTATCTCAACCAGCCTTCGGCCGAGGACCGTTGGGTCGATGGCATCGTCAATGCGCATGACCGCGCGATGCTGGCGGGCCATGAGATCGATGTGGTCTCGTCCAATCGCCATACCGTGAAGCCCTGGTTCACCGGCAAGACTTCGATCGCCCCGCTGGTGGTGGATCTTTCCGATGCCGGCTATCCCCTGGTGGGCGGGCGTCTCGACGTGCCGGTCGATCAGGCGACACCGGCCATCGTCTATAAAGTCGGCCCGCATGTGCTCAGCCTTTACATGCGGCCGGGGCCGGGAACGACGGAGCCGACCCTGCGAAAGGTCGATGGCTTCTCGGTACTGGAATGGCGGCAGAACGGCTTCGTCTTCACCGCGGTTTCCGATGCCGACGGCAATGAGGTGCGTGCGTTCCAGAAGGCCTTTGCGCCGCGCGCGGCGGCGATGCCGTGATTACCGCCGCTCGTCGTGCCGGTTCAACCGGCTGCCTGAAGTCTCAACCGCAATTACGGCAGTCGCGCGAGTTCCACTTTCGCAAGCTCGACTTCGGTCAGGTCCAGGGTTGAAGCGGCGGCTCTCTGGAGGTAACGCTTGGCGCCGGCGCGATCGCCTTGAATAATGGCGGCTTCGCCTAGGAAAAACCGATTCTCTGCATAGTCGGGCGTCGTTTCGCCCCATCCGGAAAGATAGGTCCGCAAAGCGTCCTTCGGCGTTGTTCTCCCGGTCAACGCTCCGACCAGCATCACATATCGCGCCCCGCCTACCTTCAAAAGCGGTTGCAGATCGACCTCGGGTTTTATTCCGGCGCGCCTCTGCGCGATATAGAGCATGAGGGGCATTTTGCCATATTGCCCACCTTCCTCGTCGGCGAGCAGACGAAAGCCCGCTGCGGCATCCTTGAAAGCACCGGCCTTGAAATCGCGCAAAGCCCCCTCTTCCGTCGCCGCGGAACTCCCGGAGCCCATGCCCCATCCGCGGTCCGCAAAAGAGCCGTTCAGCGTATCGGACAGCATCGTTTCCAGAATGAGCGCCTGAAAATTATGGGGGTCCAATTCGAGAGCGTGCCCGAGATCGCTCAGGGCCTGCGTCGGTTGCCCTTGCAGGATCGTGGACAGGGCGCGTCCGATATAAGCGCGCGGCTCGTTCGGCGACAGATGAACAAAATCATCGCAAGCAGATTGTGCTGTGCTGCCGCCGGCGTCCAACTCGCGGAAACAACCTCCCTGGCCTTTTGCTTCCGCGCGCTCGTCCATTCGCAGGAGGGGCATGAAGGAGTGGACGGCCGCCCCGTAGTCGCGGTTTCGCAGCCCGTCCAGCGCCGCCGCTATGTCCGATTTGTAGTCATCGGCGCGGCAGTGACCGGCCGCAATCAAGCCGAATGCGGCCAGAGCGGCCAGTCGCCAGCGATTCACGGAACGTCACCCCATGCTGCTGAGGGGCGTCGTCGCCAGGGCCGCGAAGGCGGCGGCGGTGACGATCTCGTTCACCGTGGCGCCGGTCTGCACGATCTGCACCGGCTTCTCCAGCCCGACCAGGATCGGGCCGATCGCGGTGCCGCCCAGCTCCTGCATCAGCTTGGTCACGATATTGGCGGAATGCAGCGCCGGCATGATCAGCACATTGGCGGGACCGGTCAGGCGGCAGAACGGATAGAGCTCCTTCATCAGGCCGAAATTGAGCGCGACATTGGCCTGCATCTCGCCGTCATATTCGAAATCGACCTGGCGGCTGTTGAGCACCGTCACCGCGTCGCGGATGCGCACCGCCTTCTCCCGCGGCGGATGGCCGAAATTGGAGAAGGAGAGCAGCGCGACGCGCGGCTCATGGCCGAGATGCTGCGCGATCGAGGCGCATTGCACGGAGAAATCGGCAAGCTGCTCGGCGGTCGGGATCTCATGCACGGCGGTGTCGGCGATCAGCACGGTGCGGCCGCGGGCGACCAGGATGGAGACGGCCATCAGGGTCTGGCCGTCGCGGGGATCGAAGACCTTCAAGGCATCGTCGAGGCAGACATAGAAGCTGCGCGTGACGCCGGTCACCATGGCATCGGCGTGGCCCTCGGCCACCATGCAGGCGGCGAAGATGTTGCGATCCTGGTTCACCATGCGCTGCGCATCGCGATGCAGGAAGCCCTGGCGCTGCAGCCGCGCATAGAGGCGATCCTGGTAGAGCCTGTTATGCGGCGACAGCCGGGCGTTCACGATTTCGAGCCCCACCGCATCGGCCAAGCCGGATTGCTGGATGGTCTCGGCGATGCGTTCGCTGCGGCCGACCAGAACCGGCGTGCCGTAGCCGGCGGCGCGGAAGGCGATCGCCGCGCGGATCACCTTTTCCTCCTCGCCCTCGGCGAAGACCACGCGCTTCGGGTTGTGTTGCACCCGGTCGAAAATCATGTTCAGCGAGCCGGCGCTCGGATCGAGCCGGCCTTTCAGCGAGGCGGTATAGCTCTCGATGTCGATGATCGGCCGCCGGGCGACGCCGCTATCCATCGCCGCCCGCGCGACGGCCGGCGGCACATGGGAAATCAGCCGCGGGTCGAAGGGCACCGGGATGATGTATTCCGGCCCGAAGCGCAGGCGTCGCCCGGAATAGGCGGCATCGACCTCGTCCGGCACGTCCTGCCGCGCGAGTTCGGCCAAGGCGCGGGCGGCCGCGATCTTCATCGGCTCGTTGATCGTCGATGCGCGGACATCCAGCGCGCCGCGGAAGATGTAGGGGAAGCCCAGCACGTTGTTGACCTGGTTCGGATAGTCGCTGCGCCCGGTGGCGACGATCGCGTCATCGCGCACCGCCCGCACCTCTTCCGGCGTGATCTCCGGATCGGGATTGGCCATGGCGAAGATGATCGGATTGGCCGCCATGGTGCGCACCATTTCCGGCGTCACCGCATCCTTGACCGAGAGGCCGAAGAACACGTCGCAGCCGTCCATGGCTTCGGCGAGACTGCGGGCTTTGGTGGGGACCGCATGGGCGGTCTTCCATTGATTCATGCCGTCGGTGCGGCCCTGATAGATGACGCCCTTGGTGTCGCAGAGCATCACATTGTCATGGGGCATGCCCATGGCCTTGACGAGTTCGGCGCAGGCGATGGCGGCGGCCCCGGCACCGTTGATGACCAGCCGGGTCGATTTCATATCGCGCCCGGTCAAATGCAGCGCGTTGATGAGTCCGGCCGCGGCGATGATCGCGGTGCCGTGCTGGTCGTCATGGAAGACCGGGATATTCATCATCTCGCGGAGCTGCTGTTCGATGATGAAGCATTCCGGCGCTTTGATGTCTTCCAGATTGACGCCGCCAAAGCTCGGCGCCAGATAACGCACGCTGTTGATGAATTCGTTGACGTCCTTGGTATCGACTTCGAGGTCGATGGAATCGATATCGGCGAAG
>DASYDA010000026.1:0-10931 GCA_036499865.1 Dongiaceae bacterium
TCGTTCTTGGCCTTGGCTTCGCGGTGCGCGCGGAGCACCGCCTGCACCTTGCGCTGCAGATCGCCGGCATTCTCCAGCGGCTCGGCCCTTCCGGGCAGATCGCCTTTCACAAGACCGTGCCGTCGCTCCGCGGCGATCTCGAGCGCCGCGAAACCGTAGCGGGGGCGATCTTCCTCCGTGTCGGGATCGGCCGCCTTGGGGTCGGCCACTCTGGGATCGGCCACTCTGGGATCGGCCACCTTGGGATCGGCCACCTTGGGATCGAGGGGAGGTTCAAGCGCGGGCGTCGGATCTTGGCTTCGGCCATCAGCCGGATCGTTTTCCGGGGCGTCCTCCGGGGAGTCTCCTGGGGCGTCCCCTGGGGCGTCCTCGGGCGTATTCTCTGCCGCGGCTGCGGGAGGCGCATAGGCCGCTTCATGGACAAGGACGGAATCCATCGCGCCCTCGACGGATTCCCGAAAAACGGATTCCCGTCCAACGGATTCGTGGCTCATCGATTCAGGGGCAAATTGCCAGCTGCCGCGCGACCGCGGGTCTTCTTCCGCAATCGTCATCAGATCGCGCGTCGCGCGGTCGAGGATCTCGGCGAACCGCTCCTGCTCGGCGGCGCTCTTGGTAAAGCCCGCCGCATATCGCTTCCAGTTCAGGCGACAATGCGCCAGGAAAGAGACGCGTTGGATCTCGGGCTTCGAGAGCGCGACGGCCGCATGCCCCTGGGCAATCCTCAGCAGTCGCGCCACTTCCTTCTCATCGGCCATCCTCGCCTCGCACAATCTGGCGGAGTTCGGTGCTGCACGTGATTCAATAGCGCGGGGCGACGCGGATTCCAACCTCTGCGGAGATCGCAGGGTAGGGAACCGAGAGCGGCGAAAGGCCTCTCAAAAGCCTCGCCAATTCGCATAAAATTCGGGCGAAAGAGGCGGCACCCGGACTGAGCCCAGACGGAACAGCCAGCCGTGCTGAGAATTCAGCGCGCCTTAGCCAACAACTCCGCCGCCTCGACCGCGCTATACGTCAACACCCCGTCCGCGCCGGCGCGCTTGAAGCAGAGCAGGGTTTCCAGCACCACGCGGTCGTTGTCGAGCCAGCCATTGGCGACGGCGGCTTTCATCATCGAGTACTCGCCGGAGACCTGGTAGGCGTAGGTGGGCATCTTGAACTGCTGCTTCACGCGGTGCAGCACGTCGAGATAGGGGAGGCCGGGTTTCACCATCAGCATGTCGGCGCCTTCGGCGACGTCGAGCGCGCATTCGCGCAGGGCTTCGTCGCCGTTGGCGGGGTCCATCTGATAGGTGCGCTTGTCGCCTTTGCCGAGCGCCGATTTCGAGCCCACCGCCTCGCGGAACGGGCCGTAGAACCCCGAAGCGTATTTGGCGGCGTAGGAGAGTATCTTCACATGGGCGTGGCCCGCCGCATCCAGCGCATCGCGGATGCGGCCGATGCGGCCGTCCATCATGTCGGAGGGCGCCACCACATCGACGCCGGCTTCCGCCTGCGAGAGCGCCTGGCGGATCAGTGCCTCGATGCTCTCATCGTTGAGGATCTCGCCGGCCTCGCTCATGACGCCGTCATGGCCGTGGCTGGTATAGGGATCGAGCGCCACGTCGCAGACGATGCCGATCTCGGGCACGGCTTTCTTCAGCGCGGCGACGGCGCGGTTGCAGAGATTGCTCTCGCGCCAGGCTTCCTCGGCCTGTTCCGATTTCTTCTCGCGCGGCACCACGGGGAAGATCGCGATCGCGGGAATGCCGAGCTCCGCCGCGTATTGCGCTTCCTCGATCAGGGCCGCAATCGTGAGCCGATTGACGCCCGGCATGGCGTGGATCTTCTCCCGTTTCGCGCCGCCTTCCTTGACGAAGACCGGCCAGATGAAATCCGCGGGCGAGAGCCGGTTCTCCGCCACCAGCCGCCGCGACCAATCCTGCGCCCGGTTCCGCCGCATGCGAATGCGGGGGTACTGGCCGGTCGCGCTCGGGGCGTTGATTCCCGAAAGCTGGACGGGCGCCGAAGGGCGGGATTGTTTACGGTCGGACATGGCGGAACCCAGGCAGAGGTTAAAAGTCGATCCGGGCGGGATATTAGGCCTGGAATAGGTCTGCGACAATCGATCCAAACCGGCCGAAATGTCGCAGGTTTCAGTCGAAAACCGGCGCCAACTCGGCGGCGGGCACCGACATAGGTGCCGGCCGCACGCCGATACGCCAGAGCAACCATCCGCCGAATAGCCCTAGGGGAGATAATAAACCACCGGCAAGTGCGGACACCAGGGTGGCTTCCCAGAAGTCGATTGTCGGTTTGTGGGGAGCGGCGGATCCGAGAAAAAGATGCGCGAGATAAAGGAAGGGGGCAAAGTGAATGAGGCCAAGATCGAACACCCACCAACATACCACCGGCATCGTAACAACGATGCCGAGCCCGAGAAGAATGCATTCGGTCCGGCTGGTAACGCTCCTGCGCCGCACAAAGGTGGCAAGATAGACGTTCCCAACGCAGAGCGACCAAAGCAGCGCCGCAAGCCCCATGGCCCCGAGGGTGAGGCATAAGCGGCTGTTATCTGCGATGAATAGCACCAAGCTGGCATACGCCAGGTAAGCGAGGATCGGCGCAAGAATCAGCCCGCTGCAGACTCGAACGGTGCTGAGATCCCGCCAGCGCCGTTCGGTCGGCTTCATGCTCGTGGGTTCGCGTCTTTGCATCTGCAACAGCCTCAGGCGGATAATGTTTTCATCGTTCCGTCGATGAATCTTGAGTTCAAGCCCTTGGCCTCGCTCCAGAACTCACGCACAGCGCAATTGCAGATTTGCCCGTCATTTTAATTCCCCCTATTCGCGCTCAGGAAGGTAGCAGGGGGTGCGCTTTTGGGAAATATCCCGTGTTTGCGGGCAATGGATTCCGGCTGAATGTGGCGGCTAGTCGAAAGCGTCCGGGAGAATCGGTGGGGGAGAGAGTTTGGCGGGCCCTATGCCAAACACCCATAAAGCCCAACCGCTGAGTGCACCAAGCGGCAACAGCAGGATCCCCACGATTAAAAAAATCGGCACCCCGTTAAAGATCGTCTCGATAGACGGTCGGTCTCCCGTCCACTGGAGATCGTCGAGGCTCACCATCGCGACGAAGGAGATGACTGGCATGGTTGCCGTAATGACAATGTTCAATAGAAGGCAATCGATACGGGTTATTATCCCCCGGCTTCTTGTTACAATGAATAGATAGGCTGCTCCGACCAGCAACGGCCAAAAAGCAGCCATTGCCGAGCCGGTCTCCAAGGCTTGGACGCGGTAGGGGAAGTAAAGCGTAAAAAGAAACAAGCAATACAATGCGGTCGGCGGAAGTTGACCGAGAATGAGAACCAGAAATACCCAGATTTTGGGAAGATCGGTCCATCGACGCTGATAAGGTCCCAACTCGGTTAGGTCGGATATTTTCGGGCGTTTTCCCACTCTACTCATGCGTGAAATATAAACGCTACGAGGGGCTCTGGAAAAGCCTCCCGCGCCGCTACTCCGCCGGGGCCGGTACCGCCTCCGCAGGCGCTCCCGCCGCATATCTCCGCGCCAGCACCGCGCAGACCATCAGCTGCATCTGGTGGAAGATCATGATCGGCAGCAGCACGATACCTGCCGTGGAGGCGCCGAAGAGGACGGTCGCCATCGGGATGCCGGCCGCCAGCGATTTCTTCGAGCCGCAGAAGACCAGCACGATTTCGTCGGCGCGCTTGAAGCCGAGCAGGCGGGCGCCGAAGGTGGTGATCGTCAGCACCAGGCCCAGCAGGATCGCATTGGCGATCACGAGCTGGCCGAGCTGGAACGGCGGGAAGAGATGCCAGATCCCCTCGACCACCGCCGCGCCGAAGGCGCCGTAAACGGCGATCAGGATCGTGCCGCGATCGACAAAACCGAGCAGGCGGTTGTGCCGCTTCGCCCAGGCGCCGATCCAGGGGCGCAGCGCCTGTCCCGCCACGAAGGGCAGCAGAAGCTGCGCGACGATGCGGAACGCGGAGGTGAGGTCATCGCCCCCCGCGCCATCACCGCCATGGCGATGCAGCAGCCCGGTGACGAGAAGGGGCGTCACCACGATCCCCAGCAGGTTGGACGCCGTCGCGGCGCAGACCGCCGCCGGCACATTGCCCCGCGCGATCGAGGTGAAGGCGATGGAGGACTGGACGGTGGAGGAGAGCGTGCAGACGAAGAGCACGCCGGTCCAAAGCTCCGGGGCGACCAGATGGGGAAACAGGGTTTCCAGCCCCAATCCCAGCAGCGGGAAGAGGACGAAGGTGCTGGCGAAGACCGTGACGTGCAGCCCCGGTTGCCGCAATCCGTCGAGGATCGCCTTCCGGGAGAGCCGCGCGCCATGCAGGAAGAACAGCAGGCCGATGGCGAGATTGCTCGCCCAGTCGACCACCGGCACCGCGCGGCCGGTGGCGGGGATCAACGAGGCCAGGGCGACGGTGCCGAGAAGGGCAAGGATGAATTTGTCGGGAAGCCACCGTTTCATGATTTCCGAACATAGTGATTCTGATGTTATCGGGAAGCCCTCTAATAGAATTGACTGCTATCGGATTATACGATAGCAAGACCTATGCTTCATCCCCAATGGCTGAAGACCTTCGTAACCGCCGCGGGTGCCGCAAGTTTCAGCGAGGCGGCGCGCCGCTTGCGGCTGCGGCAATCGACCGTCAGCGAGCATATCCGGCAGCTCGAAGCCGCGGTGGGGCGGCGGCTGTTCCTGCGCGATACCCATTCCCTGGCCTTGACCGGCGACGGCGAGACTTTGCTGGTCCATGCCCGCCTGATCCTCGAAGCGCTGGCCAGCGCAGAGGCGCAATTCGCTGGGCCGAAGCTGAAGGGCAGGGTGCGGTTCGGCACCTCGGACGATCTCGTTCTGGGGCCGCTGCCGGATATCCTCGCCGCCTTCCGCCGCCTGCATCCCGATGTCGAGCTCGACATCACCATCGGCTTTACCGGCATGCTCTACACGCAGCTCGATGCCGGGGCCCTGGATATTGTCGTCGGCAAGCGCCGACCCGGGGAGAGCCGCGGCCACAGCCTGTATCGCGAACCCCTGGTTTGGCTGGCGCAGGCGGGGGCGAAGTTCGATCCCGCCCGGCCGCTGCCGCTGATCCTGCTGGCCGAGCCCAGCGTCACCCGCGCCATGGCGTTCAACGCGCTCGCCGATGCCGGCCGCAACTGGCAGGTCGTCTGCAGCAGCGGCAGCTACGCCGCCTGCGGAGCGGCGGCCCGCGCCGGGCTCGGCGTGACTGTGCAACCCGGCCACCTGCCGATCGCCGGCTTGGCGCCACCCCGCATCGGCGATCCGCTGCCACCTCTGCCGGACGTCGAATACGTCGCCGTCGCCGCGCCGAAGCTCAGCCCGCCGGCGCAGACACTGTTCAAGATTTTGCTGGAAAGCCCGATCCGCGGACCGCAAGCGGGGGCGTGAGTTTTATCCGGGTAATTTTCGTTCAGTCGAAGACCGGCGCCAGATCTCCAGTCAGCGTCTTAGCGGACCGTACGCCAATCCGCCAGAACAGCCAACCGCCGAACAAACCTAAGGGAGAAAGACAAATGCCACTGAGCAGGGATTTCCACGATACTTCCCAAAAGCTTATTGGTCCAAGTGCGGGGTCGCGAGGCGATTTCGGAAAGAGATCAAGGAAAAGCTGGAGATGAATGAGACCTAAGTCGAATACGAACCAGAAGATCACCAGCGTCGTAACGGCGATGACTGTACCGAGGAGGGTGCACTCTGTACGGCCCGTGAATCCTCTACGTCGAACGAAGGTCGCGAAGTATGCGTTTCCAACGCACAAGGACCACAGCAGAGCGGTTGCTACCAAAGTTATGACTAAGATCCACATGCGTATTGAGTCTACGCCATCTTTCGCGAGCACCAGAAAGAGAAAACCGTATACAGCGGATACGGGCATAGAAGCGATTATCAGTCCTATGCAAAGGCGACTGTGGCGGATATTGCGCCAGTACCGCTCATTCGATCTTAAAACTCTCACTTCGTCTCTACGCAAGATTGGTTTCTGTAGTGGTGCGCTCACGAAACATCGGGATGTCCATCCAGGATAGCTAGAATTTTAACCGAGTAATTTCTCGACCAGCTTCTTCGGCGCGATCAGCCGGTAGCTGCGCGTGATCATCGCCTCGACCTCTTTCCAGTCCGGCTTGTTATCGAGCCGCATGCCGACCCAGCCTTTCGGGCCGACATAAGGTGGCGCGAAGAAGCGGTCGGGATCGGCGCCGACAAGGATCTGCTGGCTGCCGGGCGGAGCCTTGAACCAGACCGAGAGGCGGCCATCGCCGCGTTTTTCCATGGCAAAGATCTTGTCGCGCACGCGATAAGTGGGATCGCCCCAGGCCTCTTTTTCGGCGGCTTCCGGAAGCGCCAGGCAAAGAGTGCGCAATCGTTTGCTGTCGCCTTTTTGCATGGGTGCGATCTGACTAGTCACTCAAGGCAAACCGACGTTATCAGCCTTGCTGTCGAAATCAACGTTCGTGAACTGCCAGGTCTCATCATATTTGATGAACGAACAGCGCACGAATACTGGCTCCCGATCAACAACGATCATGTACCATTCCCTGACGAAGGAATCGCCGTACATCTTTTCAACCAGGAATGACTTCAACCGGATTTCGCCGGATTGCATGAGTGACTGAAGCGATCCCAGGGTTATCGCCGTGCCGGATGGATTTATGGCGCCGCGAGAACCGGTTTCAAACATTTGGCCCATCTCGCTGGTTTTGCTGGCAGCCATGAGGTCGGTGAGTTCGCCGCACCAAGCTTTCGGATCGCTTATGCCTTCTTCCGCAATGGCAGGGGATGAAAAGACGGTTCCCAATGTTGCGCAGAGCGCGATCATCAAACTGAAGGCGAAAAGCTTCACTTTGTATTGTACCATGTTGTTTTTCCACTTAATGAAAGCCCGCTGCGCGGCAAGCAATCATAAGTAGTGGCGATCGCACGGTCAATCGACCGGCCTGCCGTGATAATGGGCAGGCCGGTTTTGATGCTTACTCCGCGGCTTTCGCCGTGCCGGTCGCCTTGTCGAGCGCGTGGCGCAGATCGCCGAGGATGTCGTCGATATGCTCCAGGCCCACCGAGAGGCGGACATAGTTGTCGCTGACGCCGGTGGCGAGTTGCTCCTCGGGCGTCAACTGCGAATGCGTGGTGCTGGCGGGATGGATGGCCAAGCTGCGGACATCGCCGATATTGGCCACGTGATAGAAGAGCTCCAGGGAGTCGATGAAGCGCCGGCCGGCTTCCTTGCCGCCCTTGATCTCGAAACCGACCAGGCCGCCGAAGCCGCCCTTGAGGTAAGTCTGCGCGCGGCGCTTCTCCTCGCCCTGCATCACGCTGGGATGGATCACCTTAGTGACCGAGGGATGGCTGTTCAGGAATTCGGTGACCGCCTGGGTGTTGCGGCAATGCTCGCGCATCCTGAGCGGCAGGGTCTCCAGGCCCTGGATGAACAGGAAGGCGTTGAACGGGCTCATCGGGGCGCCGAGGTCGCGCAGCAAGGTCACCCGCGCCTTGATGATATAGGCGATCGGCCCCAAGGGCTTCACGGCCTGGGTCCAGACCGCGCCGTGATAGCTGGGATCCGGCTGGTTCAAGCCCGGGAAGCGGTCGGCATGCTTCTCCCAATCAAAATTGCCGCCATCGATGATGGCGCCGCCGATCGAGGTGCCGTGGCCGCCGATATATTTCGTGGTCGAGTAGACGACGACCGCCGCGCCATGCTCGAAGGGCCGGCAGAGGATCGGCGCCGCGGTGTTGTCCATCACCAGCGGCACGCCGAGCTTGCGGCCGATATCGGCGACTTCTTTGATCGGGAAGACGCGCAGCTTCGGATTGGGCAGGGTCTCGGCGTAATAGGCGCGGGTCTTGGCGTCCGTCGCCTTGGCGAAAGCCTCGGGATCCTTGGGATCGACGAAGCGCACTTCCAGGCCTTGGTCCTTCAGCGTATTGGCAAAGAGGTTCCAGGTGCCGCCATAGAGATCGGTCGAGCTCACGATATTGTCGCCGGCCCGCGCGATATTCTGCAGCGCGAAAGCGCTGGCGGCCTGACCGGAAGCGAGGGCCAGCGCCGCAACGCCACCCTCCAAAGCGGCGAGGCGTTCCTCGAGCACGGCGGTGGTTGGATTCATGATCCGGGTATAGATGTTGCCGAACTCCTTCAGGCCAAACAGGTTGGCGGCATGTTCCGTACTGTTGAACTGATAGGAGGTGGTTTGGTAGATCGGCACGGCCACGGCATTGGTTGCGCTGTCATGACGATGGCCGGCATGCAGCACGATGGTTTCCGGATGCTTGCTCTTCGCGGTCATGGGTCGCTCCCTATCTGGATGGATTGGCGATTTTCGCAGCCCGTGGATGTTAATTCAACCGGTGTGCGGGCTTATCAAGCTTGTCAAAAGGCCTGAATTCGTGCCAATCAGGCCCGCCATTGCGATCTCTGTCAATCGCAGAACCTGTCAACGCAGAACAATTCATGACGCCCACCCCCCACGTCGAGTTTTCCTTGCGCGCCCGCGTCGGCGAGATCGTGCTCAACCGGCCGGAAGAGCTTCACGCCCTCTCATTGCCGATGATCGACGCGATGAATCGGCAATTGGCGGAATGGGCAGAAGATCCCAAGGTGGTCGGCGTCACCATCCGCAGCAAAGGCAAACTCAGTTTTTGCGCCGGGATCGATCAGCGTGCCCTTTACCGCGCGCTGCGCAGCGGCGACCGCGACTACGGCCGTGTGTTTTTCCAGAGATTCTATCAACTGCTTTACCGGATCGCGCGCTATCCGAAGCCGACCATGTCGGTCATGGATGGCGCGACCACCGGTGGCGGTGTCGCTTTGGCGATGCAGTGCCAGAAGCGGGTGGCCACGCGGAACACGTATTTCTCCACCGCGGAATGCCGGGTCGGCTATTTCCCGGATGGCGGGCTGGGTCCGATCCTCGGCCGCTGCCCCGGAGAGCAGGGCATGTATTTCGCGCTGGCCGGCGTCGCGTTGCGCGGCCGGGGCCTGGTCCAGACGGGGCTCGCCACGCATCTGGCACCGGAAGACCAGGTGCATATGATCTCGCCGCTGCTGATCGATCACCTGGAGATCGCGCCGGCGCATTCGGAACTCGCCGATCTCGGGCCCACCATCGACCAAGTGTTCGGCCTGTCGAGTGCCAAGACCCTTCTCGGGATTCTCGCGGTCCGCAGCGGAAATTGGGCCAAGGACACCTCCGAAGCGATCCGTAAGCAATCACCCACGGCCATCGCGGTGACCTATCGTCATCTTCGCAGCTCCAAGGACATGTCCCTGGAGGAGACCCTGAAGCAAGACTTCCGGCTCAGTCAAAACCTGCTGGACGGCCATGATTTCCTGGAAGGCATCCGGGCCTTCGTCATCGAGCGGGATGAGAAGCCCGTCTGGCAACCCGGTGATATTGCAAGCGTTTCAGAGGGTGAACTGGACCAGCTGTTCGGTCCGATACTCGGTGTCCCGGACTGGACGCCGGCCGGCTAATCGAAACCCGCGCGAATACGAATCGGAAATTGCTGGCTTTTTGCCGTGGGTTAAGGCGAATTCTTCGTGTATTAACCCTTTTTTTAGGACGTTGGCCTAGCTTCGTGCCCGGTCACTGGAGATCGGCCGATTCTTGCTTCGGGGGATAAGGTGAAAAAGGCATATTTAGATACGATTGCGCTGATCGAGCGGCTTCACCGCGAATGCCTCGAGGTGATCAAGGCGGATATCGACCGCCAGGGAATCCGCGACCTCAACAACGTTCAGGCCCTGATCCTCTTCAATATCGGCTCCGATGTGCTCTCGGTCGGCGAATTGACCAATCGCGGCTATTATTTGGGCTCCAACGTCTCCTACAACGTGAAGAAGATGGTGGAGAACGGCTATCTGGTGCAGGAACGCTCGCCGCACGACCGCCGCGCCGTCCATGTCAAACTCTCGGACAAGGCCCTCAAGGTCGTCGAGCGGATGCACGAGATGTATGACCGGCATATGAAGGCGATGACGTCGGAAGTCGCCAGCGAGGGCGATCTCGACAGCATGAACCAGACCCTGCGTCGCCTGGAGCGCTTCTGGGCCAGCAGCATGGATTACGCCCGGCGCTGAGCGATATAGCGCGCTAAGCCAAGCGCAGCCGCGAGGGCTGCGGCGGAAAGGCGATCGCGATCGCCGCGCCGAGCGTGGGGCCGAGCGCTATGCCCAAGACAGGGCGACGGCATAGAAGCCATCTAAGGTCGAGACGAAGAGATAGCTGCCTGCCCGTCACGGCATGGATTACCCTGGCGCTATCATCGACCAATCGAGCGGAGTTCCGCGCTTCAGCGCGCGGCTGGCATGGCGGCCGATTACCTCCGGCTGAAGTTTCGGCGCGAGCCCTAGCCCCGGCCGGATCGAGCGCACGTTCTGCTCGGTGAGCGCTTCGCCCGCCGCGATATCCTGCACCACATAGAGCGAGCGCCGCAGCGGCCGGATTGCCTTCTCGCTGGCGGCCACTTCGTACTTGATCTGGCCCAGGGCCTCCCAGGCGGTGCGGCAATCCTCGGTGAGGCGCTTGAGATCGGCCGGTTCCAGGCTGAAGGTGGAATCGACGCCGCCATCGGCCCGCGCCAAGGTGAAGTGCTTTTCGATGACGCAAGCGCCCATGGCGACCGCCGCCACCGGCACGGCCGTTCCAATCGTGTGGTCCGACAAGCCGACGACGCAATCGAAGGCCTGGGCGAGATGCGGGATGGTGCGGAGATTGCTGTCCGCTGGCGGGGTCGGATAACCGCTGGTGCATTGCAGGAGCACGATCTGCCGGCATCCGGCGGCGCGTGCCGCGGCCACCGCTTCCGCGATCTCGCCGATTTCCGATGCGCCGGTGGACATGATCAAGGGCTTGCCGGTTGCCGCCATGCGCCGGATCAGC